>JAJRWG010000111.1 GCA_024276895.1 Bacteroidota bacterium | reverse complement strand
TGCTGATGATTTCAGCTTTCATTTGTTGTGTTAATTTATCTGAAAAAAACCTGTTTACATGCGATCTGAAGGAAGCTTTTCGGCCAGGTAAGCGGTTTAGTTTTATTTTTACAAAAATATTTAATTAATCCATGAAAGAAACGAAAAAGGCAGACCTGGTTCTAAATGCCGAAGGAAAGGTTTACCACCTGCACCTCAGCCCCGGCGATGTGGCCGAAACCATTTTGCTTGTCGGCGACCCGGCCAGGGCAAAAGTGATAGCCGGTTTTTTCGATCAGATCGAACTGGAAACCAGTAACCGCGAGATGAATACTTTTACGGGAACTTACAAAGGAAAACGGCTTTCGGTCATCTCCACGGGAATGGGAACCGACAACATCGAGATTGTTGTCAGCGAACTGGACGCCTTGTTCAATATCGATTTTGAAACACGGCTTCCCAAACCGCTGCTGACTTCTTTAAACCTCATTCGCATCGGTACCTCGGGTGCTTTGCAACCGGAAATCCCCGTTGAAAATTCTTTCCTTGCCTCGGCTTACGGGCTGGGACTCGACGGACTGGCTTACTTTTACAAAGACGGTGTTTTTGTGATGGAACGCGAGCTGACTGCCAGTTTCATCAACCAGATGGAGTGGGACGACGACCTGCCGCGCCCCTATGCCGTTCAGTCATCCCTGTTTCTGCTGAAGAAACTGGCTTCGGACTACCGCCAGGGCATCACCCTGACGGCCCCCGGTTTTTATGCCCCACAGGGGAGGGAGCTGCGGCTGGAAGTGACCGACAATACCATCGTTGACAGGGCCGGACGCTTCCGTTACGGCGACTTCAAGGTAACCAATTTCGAAATGGAAACTTCGGCACTCTACCTGCTGGCCAAAATGCTGGGACACGAAGCCCTGACCGTATGCAACATCATCGCCAACCGTGTGACGGGCGACTTCGACCCCGACTACAAAAAAAGCATGAAAAAACTCATCGGCGAGATGCTGGACAAACTGGTGGAAGTTTGACCGGCTTGCTACCGGCGGGAACCCCCGGTCAGGTTTACATTTTACCTTAACTTTGTTGTCTGAACCATCCATAAGCTTTGAACATGAATCAAAAAAAACACTTTCATGAGTTTCCCCCTGTGTCAACACAGCAGTGGAAAGACAAAATTGTGAAAGACCTCAAAGGTGCCGACTACGAAAAATCACTCTTCTGGCAGACGGGAGAGGGCTTTTCGCTTCCCCCTTTCTACCGGAAAGAAGACCTGGAAAACATGGCTTTCCTGGATACACTGCCCGGCGATTTCCCCTTTGTGCGTGGAAACAAATCAAAAGGCAACAACTGGCTGGTCAATCAGGAAGTTGTTGTGGAAGACATTGCACAAGCCAATGCCAAAGCACTTGAAATCAGTTTAAAAGGTGTGGATTCGTTAACTTTTGTCTTCGGCCCGGGCGAACAGCCATCCGAAGAAGAAACGGAGGCTTTGCTGGCCAACATCCGTGCCGATGTCATGGAGTTGAATTTCCGGGTTGCCGAGCCGGAGAAAATGCTGCAGATCATGGACAGCCTCGCCAACAAATACAAGCACGATCCGGACAAAATACATGGTTCTGTTTTCTGCGACCCCTTGTCGCATTTCAGCCTGAAGGGACACTTCGCAAACGGCAGCAGGGAGGCAGATTTTTCAGTGCTTGAAAAAACACTCAAAGCGGCGGAACACCTGCCGCATTTTCGCACCATCACCGTGGATGGCAGTATCTTTCACAATTCCGGCTCGGGCATCGTCAGCGAAATGGCTTTCACCCTGGCCATGGCAGTGGATTACCTCACTTTTCTGACGGATAAAAAGTTCGACATCGACCACATCGCCCGACATATCCGTTTTCAGTTTGCCGTCGGCTCCAATTATTTTATGGAAATCGCCAAATTCAGGGCACTGCGGGTTTTGTGGGCACGGATTGTGAACGCTTACGGAATTGACGATGCGGCAAGTGCCGGAATGCACATCCATGCAAGCAGTTCGGTCTGGAACAAAACCGCTTTCGACCCTTACGTCAACATGCTCCGCAGCACTACCGAGGCCATGTCGGCAGCTATCGGCGGGGTGGATACCCTGACGGTTATCCCTTTTGATGTGGCTTTTGAAAAACCAACAGTTTTTGCCGAACGTATTGCGCGCAACCAGCAACTCATTCTCAGGGGAGAGTCCTACTTCAACAAGGTTGCCGACCCTGCCGCAGGTTCCTACTACATCGAAAACCTGACGCAGCAGCTCATCGAAAAAGCATGGGAACTGTTTCTGGATGTGGACGAAAGAGGCGGTTACCTTAAGGCTTTCGAAGCGGGTTTCATCACCCGCAGGGTTGAAGAAGAAGCCCGGCAGAAGGACATGGACATCGCCACGCGAAAAAAGACCGTACTGGGCACCAACCAGTATCCCAATCCTGCGGAAGAGCCGCCAAAATTCACGCCGCAACCCCTGACTGAGAAGGCCGCAAAAGGAGTGTTGAAACCTTACCGCGGCGCACAGGCCTTTGAGAAACTGCGATTGAAAACGGAAGATTTTGCCCGGCACAAAAAACGGCCTGTGGTTTGGCTGTTCACATACGGCAGCCCTGCCATGCGCAGTGCCCGCGCCCGTTTTGCGGCCAACTTTTTTGGCTGCGCCGGCTTCGGAGTGCTCGACAATCCCGGTTTTGAGACTGTTGACGATGGCATCCTGGAAGCCAAAAAAGCCAAAGCCGACATCGTGGTCATTTGCAGTTCCGATGAAGTCTATGCTGAAACTGCAGCCGGTATTTTTAATGCTTTGAAAGAAGATTCCATTGTCGTACTGGCCGGTTATCCGAGGGCCATTGTTGACCAACTGAAAATATCAGGGATGGAGCATTTCATCCATGTGAAATCAAACCTGCTTGAAGAACTGAAAAAATACCAGCAATTGCTCGGGATTGAAAAATCTTGACATCACAAATTGTGATCTTAAAGAAGAAAATGGCGGAAGTCGTTAAATACAGTGAAGAGAAAATAGCCTCGTTGATTTACGTGATCCGGGGGGTCAGGGTGATGATCGATTCCGATCTGGCTGCCATTTACAATGTGGAAACCAGGGTTTTAAATCAGGCGGTCGCCCGGAACAAAGAAAGGTTCCCGAAAGATTTTATGTTTCAGTTGGACAAAACCGAATTTGAAAACTTGAAATCACAATTTGTGATGTCAAGTTGGGGTGGCCGACGTTCTTTGCCTTTTGCCTTCACCGAACACGGCTCGCTGATGCTGGCTTCCGTTTTGAAAAGCGAAACGGCAGTGAAAGCCAGCTTAAGCATCGTGAGGGCTTTTGTTCAACTCAGGGAAATGCTGGCAACCAACAGGGAACTTGCCTTGAAAATTGAGCAAGTGGAGAAAAAATACGACGCCCGCTTTAAAGTCGTTTTTGAAGCCATCAGGCAGTTAATGAAAAAACCTGAAGAAAAGAGCAGAAAGCCGGTTGGCTATCAGTATAAAAACAGAAATTAAATCCGGATACATGAAACCGAATTTTAAAAATATTGACATCGTGGCCAGGCCCGCCGGCAAACACAATGTTGTGGACTGGGAAAAGGAAAACGGTATCCGTACCGACTGGAAAACCCCCGAGCACATCGAGCTTAAACCGGCCTACACCCGCAACGACCTGCAAGATGTTGAGCACCTCGATTTTGCTGCCGGACTACCGCCTTTTCTGCGCGGGCCTTACTCAACCATGTACGTTACCCGTCCCTGGACCGTCAGGCAGTACGCAGGCTTTTCAACTGCCGAGGAATCCAACGCTTTTTACCGCCGCAACCTGGCTGCCGGACAAAAAGGACTCTCCGTGGCCTTCGACCTGGCCACCCACCGTGGCTACGATTCCGACCACGAACGGGTGGTGGGCGATGTGGGTAAAGCCGGCGTGGCCATCGACTCGGTACTGGACATGAAACTTCTGTTCGATGAAATCCCGCTGAACAAAATTTCCGTTTCCATGACCATGAACGGGGCCGTGCTTCCGGTCATGGCCTTCTACATTGTGACGGCGATTGAGCAGGGGGCCAAACCCAAAGAACTGGCCGGTACCATCCAGAACGATATCCTCAAGGAATTCATGGTGCGCAACACTTACATTTATCCGCCCGCTCCTTCCATGCGCATCATTGCCGATATTTTCGATTACACCGCCCGTTACATGCCCAAATTCAATTCCATTTCCATTTCGGGTTACCACATCCAGGAAGCCGGCGGGACGGCAGACCTTGAGCTGGCCTACACCCTCGCCGATGGTCTTGACTACATCCGCACGGGCTTGAAAACGGGCATGAAAATTGACGAATTCGCTCCCCGCCTTTCCTTTTTCTGGGGACTGGGCATGAACCATTTCATGGAAATCGCCAAGCTGCGTGCCGGACGGCTACTGTGGGCCAAAATGGTGAAGCAGTTCAATCCGAAAAATCCCAAATCGATGGCCCTTCGGGCTCACACCCAGACTTCGGGCTGGAGCCTGACCGAACAGGACCCGTTCAACAACGTGGCCCGCACCTGCATCGAAGCCATGGGCGCTGCGCTGGGCGGCACCCAGTCGCTGCACACCAACGCCCTGGACGAGGCCATCGCCCTGCCCACTGATTTTTCGGCACGCATCGCCCGCAACACTCAGATTTACATTCAGGAAGAAACGGATATTTGCCGTTCGGTGGACCCCTGGGCTGGCTCCTACTACGTGGAAAAACTCACCCACGAACTGGCGCACAGGGCATGGGAACTGATACAGGAAATCGAAGAAATGGGGGGTATGTCCAAAGCCATCGAAACGGGGCTTCCGAAAATGCGCATCGAAGAAGCGGCCGCCCGCAAGCAGGCACGCATCGATGCCCACAAAGACATCATCGTGGGGGTGAACAAGTACAGGCTGGAAAAAGAAAACCCCATCGACACCCTGGAAGTGGACAACACCGCTGTGCGGGAGGCCCAGCTTGAACGTCTGGCAAAACTGAGGGCCGGGAGGGATGAAAAAAGCGTGCAGGCCAGCCTGGATGCCATCACCAAAGCTTGTGAAACAGGAAAGGGCAATTTGCTGGAACTGGCGGTGGATGCTGCACAAAAACGTGCCAGTCTGGGAGAAATTTCGTATGCTTGCGAAAAAGTTTTCGGCAGGTACAAAGCCGTCATCAAATCTATTTCGGGAGTGTATTCGGCAGAAGCAGGAAAAGAAGAATTGTTTCAGAAAGCCAGGCAACTGGCTGATGAGTTCGCCGCACTGGAAGGGCGGAGGCCAAGAATCATGGTAGCCAAAATGGGGCAGGACGGACACGATCGCGGTGCCAAGGTGGTGGCCACGGGTTACGCCGACATCGGCTTTGACGTGGACATCGGCCCGCTGTTCCAGACTCCGGCCGAAGCGGCCCGGCAGGCCGTGGAGAACGACGTTCACATCCTGGGCGTTTCAAGTCTGGCTGCCGGTCACAAAACACTGGTTCCAAAGGTGATTGAAGAGCTGCGGAAGCTGGGGCGTGAAGATATTATGGTGATTGTGGGCGGCGTGATCCCGCCACAGGATTACCAGTTTTTGTACGATGCGGGAGTGGTGGCTGTTTTTGGGCCGGGAACCATCATCTCGCAGGCAGGCATTCAGATGCTTGAGCTGCTGATCGAGACCAGAAAGTAAAATTACATAGTGTTCTTCAGTTTTGCCTGTTTCTTTTTTTCCTCAAAATAAGCCAGCCCCTTTTCGGTTGCAATGCTTTGCACAAAACTCTCAAACATCTGTTTGAACATGGTTTCGATTGAAAAATTCTCGGGAGGGAAATTGTCGGGATCGTGCAAATCCAACAGCCGGCTGATGTACCTGCGGGCCACCAGTTCGATGCTCACGTCGTCGCGGTAAAAGCCTTCGTAAATGCCTTTTTGCAGGTTGACCTGGATTTTCCTGAAAATAAACTCAACCCTGGCATCAAGGTGTTTTTGATAGATTTCAGGATAAATGTCCTTGTACTGAAGGGTTACCGACGGGCTTAATTTCAGGAATTTACCCGCCATCTCACCGATGACCGTAAAAAGAATGTCGATGGCATCATTGTAACCGTCAAAATCGTGGTCTTCGAAAATCACCTCGAACATCTTGCGCTCTTCGGCCAGAATATCGCAAACGAGGCTTTCCTCGGTTTGATAATATTTGTTCAGAATATCGGTAGGAATATCAGGGTTCTTTCTGAGGTTTTCAAGGTTGACCTCTTTAATGCCTCTTGCGTTAGCCAGTTCCCTGATGGTGTTTAGCAGTAGATTTTGTTCTTTGTCCATACAACGCAGTCGAGCTTAATGGTACAACAAAAATAAGAAAATCAGTGTAGTTTGAGTTTTTGCGTTTTGGTTTTTATCAACCGACTTATTCAATGAGCAGCATTTTTCGTTTCTGCACATTGTCTTTTTGGATCAGGGTTAAAAAGTAAACACCGGCCGGCAGTTGGTATTTTCCCGCATCAAACTGCCCGGTATATTTTCCTGCATCCGTCATTTCGTTATTTCTGATAACAGCAACCTGTCTTCCGTAAACGTCATAAACCATTAGCGAAATCCGTGCAGGCTTTTTAAGCTTGTAAGAGAAATAAGTGGTTTCCACAAAGGGATTCGGATAGTTTTGTTCCAGGCTGAAGGGAATCAGGTCGGCAGTTTCGGGAACACCGACGGTCATGTCAACAATGGCTGTCCAGACCGACATGGAAGTGCCGTCGGCCCTGGCCCAGATGGGGCGCACCTGTTTGTTGTAGGCCGTGATGTTGGTGTAATCGCCAAATAAGACTCCTGCGGAGGGATAGAATGGCGACTCGCTGACGAGGATGTTTTCAAAAGTCTCGCCCCCATTGGTTGAGCGTGCCAGGTAAACGTCCGTACCCAGATCGTCGTAGTTGCGCCTGTCGTAAAAAACGATGTAAATATCGCCATTGGCCTGGTCAACCGTCATCCAGGTGAAAAACTGCTGTTTGCCGGCCGGGTCGTCGTTCACCCTTAGCGGCGTGCTCCAGGTGTCGCCGCCGTCCGTGGATTTCGTAAACCAGATGTCGGTGTCGTCCTCGCCGTTGCGCTGGTCAGACCAGTTGATGTAAATGGTGCCCTTGTAAGGTGAGTTGCTGATGTCGCAAACGGTAACCGGCATGCCGTTGCAGCGGTTGATGCCGGGGATGTTATAATCCCATCCCCCGGGCTGGCTGCTCACAAAAATATCTTCATCCAGCCAGGTTTGTCCGCCGTCCTGTGAACGGTCGAAAACAATGGAATCGTTAATGGACCAGGACACGTAAATTTCGCCGTTTGGCCCGACAGCAGGCACTGCGCCCTCGGTGGTGTTGTCGCTGTCCACGCAGTCACCCGAAACCTCGTTGATACGAACGGCATCGGACCAAGTTTGGCCGCCATCGGTTGATTTGCTGAAACGAATGTTGCTGAATTTGGTAGGGTCAGAAGTACCGTACTGGTCAAACTGCGTCCAGGTAACGTAAATGGTGTTGGTGGCACTGTCAACAACGGCCCATTCCTTGTCCTGGGCCTTGGTCCCGTTCAGTCCCATGTAGGTTCCGTCCGTCCACTCCCCGCTTTCAAAGTCGTACTTCTGGCACACGATGCGGTCAATCCAACTGCCCTGGCTGGGGTTTGACAAATGGAAGAAATAAAAGTCCCCGGCGGTGTCAACAATGATGCAGAGATCGCCCCAGACTCCGTAATCAGGGGAGAATAAATCACCCCTTTCCCAGGTGAAGCCACCGTCATCCGAATAGTAGAAACTTTTCAGGTTTGAACCGGCCACCAACTGGTCGGGGTTTTTGGGGTTGATGACGATGGATGGCTCGTTGGGTGAAAAAACATCACTGATCTTCACATTTTGGTACTGCGGAAAAGCAGAAACAGTCAGACAAAGGGCGATGAACAGGGAAAACAATTTCTTCATGGTTAAAATTGATTTTAAAAGCGAGTGTGTTTCAATAAGGCACCTTTTCCGGGTTGATTCAAAAGATTCAAAGATTTTTCCATCCTTAAAAAAGGACAGCTCAAAGTTACAAAAGTTGCAAGTCATGCGTTGGCTGTTTTCAGATCAATTTTTTTCTCCGTGCTGGCAATGATGGTGGTGATGGTGGTATCGCCGGTAACATTGACGGCCGTTCGCAACATGTCCAGGGGCCGGTCAACGGCAAATATCATGGCGATGCCTTCGGTGGGGATGCCCACGGCACTCAGCACGATGATCAGCATCACCATGCCGGCTCCGGGCACTGCAGCCGAACCAATGGATGCCAGTGTGGCCGTCAGGATGATGGTCAGTTGACCGCTCAGCCCGATATCCATGCCGTAAACCTCAGCCAGAAAAATGGCGGCCACGGCCTGGTAAAGGCTGGTGCCGTCCATGTTGATGGTAGCCCCGAGGGGCAGCACGAAACTGCTGATTTCTTCCGAAACCCCCAGTTGTTCTTCGGCGGTTTCCATGGTCAGCGGCAGGGTCGCGGCGCTGGAACTGGTGGAGAAGGCCAGCAGTTGCACAGGCGATATTTTGGTGAAGAACTTTTTGAGCTTCACCTCGGTGAAAAAGCTGACAAACAGCGGGTAAACCACAAAGATCATCACTAGCAGGCCAAGGACGACAGTCAAAGAATACAGTCCGAGTGAAACAAACAGACCCAAAGTGTCACCGGGGTTGGAGCCGGTGATTTCGACAATCAGCCCCGCGATGAGGGCAAAAACCCCGTAGGGTGCCATCATCATGATCAGGTCGATGATGCGCAGCACAATGTCGTTGAGGTTGTCGAAAAAGACCATCACGTGCTTTGTCTTTTTCTCCGGCAGGCTGATCACGGCAATACCGAACAGGAGCGAAAAAAAGATCACCTTGAGCATCATGGTGTTGTCGCTCATGGCTTTCAC
>JAJRWG010000110.1 GCA_024276895.1 Bacteroidota bacterium | reverse complement strand
GTTGGGATTGGGATTCACCGCGCAATCGCCGTAAACCAGCACCCGGTCTTCGAGGCACATGAAAAAAGAACTGGAAACGATGGAAACCCCGGGCTTGGTTTTGATGAACTCAAAAGCGGGGCGGATGGTATGCTGGGTGGTGTGGACGGAACCCGAAACCATCCCGTCGGCATAGCCTTTGTAAACCATCATGGTGCCGAAGTAGCTCACGTCATGCATCAGGTCGAAAGCCGCCTGTTTTGTAACCCTTTTGTGTTTCCGCAGTTCCATGTAAGTTTTGGCATAATCATGGATCAGGTCGTTGTCGTAGGGGTTGATAATGAAAACGCCGTCCAGCTTAAGGCGCAGCGTTGCTGCTTTCTTGCGTATCTCTTCTTCATTGCCCAGCAGGGTGATGTCCACCACATTCCTCTTCAGCAAAATATCGGCAGCCCTGAGGATGCGTTCCTCCGTACCCTCGGGCAAAACAATGTGCTTACGGTTGGTACGTGCCCGCTCAAATAATTCGTATTCAAACATCAGGGGGGTTACTGTTTTGGAGCGGCTGATGGTGATCTCTTTGGCCAGTTGTTCGCTGCTGACATGGGCTTCAAAATGCCCGAGTGCCGTAACAATGCGCTGTTCGTTCTCCGGCATCAGCACCGAGCGGATGTTGTTGAGATTCATGGCAGTTGTAAAAGTGTCGCTTTCCACTTTCAGGATTGAAATCGGCAAAGCGTCCATGCCATCCATCGTCCTGAAGAACTGCTCACTCAGTTTGAAATTCCCACTGAGGAGGATACCTGAAACCTTGGGGAACTTCCCCGAAATCAATGTCAGCACCAGGCCCATCAGCACATCAAGCCTGTCTCCCGGGACGATAAACATTGTGCCTTCAACAATGTGATCCAATACATGCTCCAGCTTCATGGCTGCCACTTTTACATCGTTCACGATGTAATTGAGGTGCTCCTCCTGTCCGTAAACGCGCCGGGCATTGAGGGCATCACCGATTTGCCGCATGGTCAGCTTGTGAAGATCCGGCAGTTCGGGGATCACGAAAACCTGTTTATGGCTGGTGTTTTCCCGGTCGAGGCGGGTTTTGATGGTGAGCGCATCCAGGGGTTTTGCCCTGTTGACAATGGTTCCCAGATGCGTGCATTTTTCGCGAACCAGTACATCGTTCAGAACTTTGACCGAGTCCACTACCTCGGTGACACTTTTTTCAAAGCCGCTGACCACTCCCAGGATGGGGCAGCCCAGGTTGTTGGCTACCCGCAGGTTGAAATCAAACTCGTAGCCGCTCAGGTGGGTTTTGAAATCACTGCCTTCCACCAGCACAAAATCACACTTGCTTTCCAGGTGTTTGTATTTCTTTAAAATGGTGGTGTGGATGGCATCGTTATCGCTGGCCTGCAGGTGTTCAATCATCTCCAGACTGGTCAGTCCGTACATTTCCTCGTATTTGAATTTCAGCTTGTAGCGTTTCGAGATCAGTCGGATGTGGTTGTCCATTTCTTCCGAAGAACGGACAATAGGACGGAAAAATCCTATCCGGGTCATGTGCCGTGACAGGAAATCCATCATTCCCAGCACAACAACCGACTTGCCTGCTTCGGCCTCGGATGCAGCGATATATAGGTTCTTTGACATGGGTTCTTAAATTTTTGCAAAAGTATTAATTCCGTGTTCAGTGAAGCGAAATTTCTGATGAAAAAAAGTGTGAAAAAAAACAGACCTGCCGGCGACAAAAGCGCTGACAGGTCGTGTAATTATTCTTATTCAACGCACCGGGAACAAGGCTGTCCGGCAGGTTTGTTCAAATCAGTTGTTTCTGAAAACGATCGAATCGCCTTCCACGTCAACGAGGATGCGCTCGTCCTTGTTGAGTTTTCCTGACAGGATCAGTTTCGACAGTTCGTTCAGTACTTCTTTTTGCAACACCCGTTTCAGGGGCCGTGCGCCGAACTGCGGGTCGTAACCGATGTGGGCCAGCTTGTCCACGGCCTTGTCCGAAATTTCCAGCTCGATATGGTTGCTCTGTAGCCTTTGCTTTACTTCGGCAAACAGCAACCTGACAATGTCGTTCACCTGTACCCGCGACAGCGGTTTGAACATGATTGTTTCGTCAATCCTGTTCAGGAATTCCGGCCGCAGGGTTTGCCTGAGCAACTCCATCACCTGTTTGCGCGTGCGCTCCACCACTTCCTCCTTGTTATCATCGGTCAGGTTGGCAAAGTTTTCCTGGATGATGTGCGAGCCGATGTTGGAAGTCATGATGATGATGGTGTTTTTAAAGTCCACCACCCGACCCTTGTTGTCGGTCAGCCGGCCGTCGTCGAGTACCTGCAGCAGGATGTTGAACACATCGGGGTGTGCTTTTTCAATTTCGTCGAGCAGCACCACGGAGTAGGGTTTGCGGCGGACGGCCTCGGTCAGCTGACCGCTTTCGTCGTAGCCCACGTAACCGGGAGGTGCGCCCACCAGTCGCGAAACCGAGTGACGTTCCTGATACTCCGACATGTCCAAACGTACCATATTGTCTTCGTTGTTGAAGAGGTACCCGGCCAGGGCCTTGGCCAGTTCGGTTTTACCCACACCGGTGGTTCCCAGGAAGATGAACGAGCCGATGGGACGCTTTTCGTCCTGCAAACCCGCACGGCTGCGCCGGATGGCATCGGCAATGGCGATGATGGCATCGTCCTGGCCCACCACGCGTTTGTGCAGTTCGTCCTCCAGCTTCAACAGTTTTTCCCTTTCGCTTTGCAGCATTTTGCTCACCGGGATGCCCGTCCATTTGGAAACCGTGTCGGCGATGTCTTCCGCGCCCACTTCCTCATTGATCATGGGGTCGTCGCCCTGGAGTTCCGCCAGTTCGGCTTTCAGCGCTTCCAGCTCTTCCTGAGCCTGCCGGGTTTTGCCGTACCGCAGTTCTGCAACTTTCCCGAAATCACCGTCGCGCTCGGCCTGCTCGGCTTCCAGCTTGTACTGTTCAATTTCCTTTTTCCGCTGCTGGATTTTGTCCACCAGTTCCTTCTCGGCCTGCCATTTGGATTTCAGACTGTTGCGTTCTTCCATCAGGTTGGCCAGTTGTTCCTGGATCTTGTGCAGCTTGCTCTTGTCTTTTTCACGTTTGACGGCTTCCTTCTCTATCTCCAGTTGCATGATGCGCCTTTCGACGATCTCCAGTTCTTCCGGAGCCGAATTGATCTCCAGCTTCAGCTTGGAAGCAGCTTCATCAATCAGGTCGATGGCTTTGTCGGGCAGAAAGCGGTCGGTGATGTAGCGTTGCGACAGTTCCACCGCCGCCACGATGGCAGCATCGGTAATCCGCACCTTGTGATGGGTTTCGTAACGCTCTTTCAATCCGCGCAAAATGCTCACCGACGACTCGAAATCCGGTTCGTTGACCATCACGATCTGGAACCTCCGCTCAAGGGCCTTGTCTTTTTCAAAATACTTTTGGTACTCTTTCAGCGTAGTGGCGCCGATGGCCCTGAGCTCACCCCTTGCCAGCGCCGGCTTCAGGATGTTGGCAGCATCCATCGCGCCTTCCGACTTACCCGCGCCCACCAGGGTGTGGATCTCGTCGATGAACAGCACGATGTCGCCGTCGGAAGCGATCACCTCCTTGACCACCGCCTTCAGTCGCTCTTCAAACTCACCCTTGTACTTGGCCCCGGCGATGAGGGCACCCATGTCCAGCGAAAATATTTGCTTCGACTTGAGGTTGTCGGGCACATCGCCGTTGATGATGCGATGCGCCAGCCCCTCGATGATGGCCGTTTTCCCCACACCGGGCTCCCCGATAAGAATGGGGTTGTTTTTGGTGCGGCGGCTGAGGATTTGCAGCACCCTGCGGATTTCGTCATCACGGCCGATGACCGGGTCCAGCTTGCCCGAAGCAGCCATCTCGTTCAGGTTATTGGCGTAACGGTTCAGGGCATTGTACTGCTCCTCGGCACTGTGGCTGCTGGCCGTCGAACCTTTGCGCAACTGCCGGATGGCGGCCACCAGTTCTTTTTTGGTGATGCCGTTGTCTTTCATCAGCTGCGAGGCCGTGCTTTTGACCTCCAGGATGGCCAGCAACAAGTGTTCAACCGACACAAACTCATCCTTGAATTCTTTCAGCAGGTTTTGTGCCTTCTGGAGCACCAGTGTGGCTTCGTTGGACAGGTATTGCTGACCGCCCTGCACTTTGGGTAAGGACTCGATGATCCTGTCCACCGCCTGCGAGAAAACCGGGAAATCCACATTCAGCTTTTTCAGCAGCAAAGGCGTGGCGTTCTCGTCCACGGCAAGTATCCCCTTCAGCAGGTGAATGCTTTCAATCGCCTGGTTCTCGTTCGCGGTTGCAAGTTCCTGTGCCTTCTGCACAGCCTCCTGCGATTTTATGGTAAATTGATTAAAGTTCATTTTTAAATCTCCTTTCTGATTTTTTTCTTCTTCCCTATCAAAAAATCAACCAGTCCCAAATCCGGTTTTTAAACTGCCTATTTGACACGTTTTTTTAAGCAAGACTGCCATACTGACCTGTTTTTGAAAATGTTAGGAAAATATGAGGACGGGCTTGTTATCAGAAAATACTTCCGGCGACCGGCATACCGGAAGCTCACCGGACCCGTATCAAAAAAATACCGGTCAAATATTTTACGTGCCTGAGCGTTGTGAAATAAACATTATTTTTGACGGCAATCCAACAAAACCCAACACATCGAAAATTACGAATGACAAAGAAAACACTGGTGATCGGTGGCAGCATCAAACCCGAAAGATTTTCCAACAAGGCCATCAGAAAATTACGAAGGCATGAGTTTCCGGTCGTGTCAATCGGACTGCGTCCCGGCGAAGTAGACGATATTACCATTCAGACCGGCTTTCCCGAATTTAAAGACATCCACACGGTAACCCTTTACATCGGGCCGAAAAAACAACCGCAGTACTACGACTACATCATCGGCCTGAAGCCGCGGCGCATCATCTTTAACCCGGGAACCGAAAACGAAGAACTGGAAAGCCTGGCTACCGCCAACGGCATCGAAACCATCAACGATTGTACACTTGTCATGCTGGGCAGCGGCTCATTCTGACGTGGCTGTGAAAGCCCATGCAACTACCGGATTTATTTTTACTTTTGCGGGGCAATTTTACCCGGATAAACTTTCAGCTTAACCTGATGAATAAAGCTGCTTTCTACATAATTTTCCTGCTGCTTGCGCTCGCGGGCTTTGCCCCGGCCGGTTCCATGCAACTGCATGCCCAGCCTTCGTGCGAAATCAGCATTGACAAACCGCTGCCCGTTTGCCCGAACTCGAATTTTGAGCTCAGTGTCCCCGAAGGGGAAGGCTACAAATACCTGTGGACGACCCTCGACGGCACCGTGCTGGACACCACTTCATCATTCCTGTTGAAACTGACCGAAACTACAGAGATCATTGTCAGGGTGACGGACACCGTCAATTTTGAAGAATGTGAAAGCGATCCATTTGAGATTACGGTACACACACCCATTGAGATTGAGTTCGTTCAACAGCAGCTTACCTGCACCAACGGCGACAACGACAACGGTAACACAGCACAGGTAAGGGCCATCGCCGGCGGCGAGTTTCAGCCGGACGAATACCACTACTTCTGGGAAGTAAAACCCATTCAGATCGCCCCCGGCGATTCGTCCCTGGCCATCGGATTGAAGGCCCATCTGATTTACAACATCATCATCAAAGACAACTACGGTTGTGAGTTGGACACCGGTTTCCGGACAGAGGCCTACGACAATCCGGAAGTGGAAATTTATGCTGACCCCGACACCGCCTACATCCAGAATCCGCACATCACTTTTTCATTTGTAAACCTTTCTTCAGACTCCATTGACATCATTAACCATTTTTGGGAATTTTATATCGGCGACCCCGCCTATCAGGACTCCATTGTCGAGAGTGACTTAGACGAACCCGTCATTACCTTCCCGACAATTGGTACGTGGCCGGCCTTTTTAACGGTGTACAACACACAGGGATGCGATACCCTTTACTCGCACATCATCGAGGTTAAACCCGTTAAGCTGTTTATTCCCAACGTCTTCACTCCAAAACCGGCATCGCCGGGCACCAATGACTTTTTTGAGATCGTGCTTGACGAAGCGAACAAAAACCCGGAAATCCCTTTAAACCGTTACTACCAGAGCAGTAAACTTGTGGTCTTTAACCGCTGGGGGAAAAAAGTTTATCAGTCGGACGACTACCAGAACGACTGGGATGGCGGCGGCCTGCCCGACGGGGTTTATTATTACGTCCTCAAGTGCGAAGGTTACAAATCAAACGATGTATTCAAGGGTGCCGTGACCATTATCGGCACAGGAAAAACTCAATAACAGTTTAACATCAAAACAAAATAAAAAAATGAGGACATCAGTCATTGTAATTTTTTTTCTAGTTGGTTTTGCTTTGTTTTCCTGCGATAACACAGGAAAAGACAAACTCCCAACTGATGTAGTGCGCAATACCAAATCGGCTACCGGTGACGAAAGCGGATCATTAGCCCCCCACATGCATTTTACTGAAACCGAGCACGATTTCGGCAAACTGATACAAGGCGAAAAGGTGAGCTACAGCTTTCACTTTACCAATACCGGCGGTTCTGACCTGCTCATCAACAAAGTAAGTACAAGCTGTGGCTGCACGGTGACAAACTACCCGCGGACACCGCTGAGACCTGGTGAAAAGGGAACCATCGAGGTTACTTTTGACAGCCGCCACAAAAAGGGCCATCAAAACAAAACCGTTACCATAATGGCCAACACCGAACCCAGCCGAACCATTTCGCGGATCAGGGCTAAAGTAGTGTTACCCGAAAGAAATTAATCATCATAAAATATTTAAAAATGGAAAACCTGTTTATTTTATTACAGACCAGCGCCGAAGGTGAAAGCACCTGGATGTCGCTGCTACCCCTGTTTCTCATCCTTATCGTTTTTTACTTTTTCTTCATCAGACCCCAAACCAAGAAAAACAAAGAGCAGAAAAAGTTCAGGGAAGCCCTCAAGAAAGGGGATAAAGTCGTGACCATTGGAGGCCTGCACGGAAAAATTACCGAAGTGAAAGAAACCACGGTAAGCCTTGACCTGGGCAATCAAATCCGGGTAACGGTAGAAAAGAGCGCCATCATTATGGACAGCTCGCAAATCGCGCAGACCAGATAACTTCTGAGTGCCCGTTTTCCCAGGCAGCGGCAAGGGTTGCTGAGACAGGCTTTGCCGGTTTTTGATGTACCTGTTCCGGAGGATTGACTAATTTTATCCTCCGGAGAGTTTATGAACGACCTAAAAAAAACATATCAGCCACCCGGAAGTCACAAGCGTTCGACACCGGCGCCGCTTTCAGGAAGAAATGACAACTGGATTTTCTTCACCGCCATATTGGTCTCTGTTATTTTCTGGATACTCATCAAGCTTTCCGACCAGTACACCGTACCCTATGCCCTGCGGGTACATTACATCAATGTGCCCAAAGAAAAAAGGCTGACTTCGATGACAGACAGTATCGCCAACATACACGTAACGGCGCGTGGTTATGAGATACTGGAAATCAATCTTTTCGAAAATACGGACGTTCTCGAAATTGATCTGGCTAATTTCAGCCTGATGAAAAAAGAAGGTCGCGAGTACTTTATTTACACCGAGGAACTTACCGAACGGATTGCTGACGCAATTGGCATTCCCAAAAAAAAGATCCGGTTTTCCAAAAGTACGCTTTCTTTTACCCTTTCTGACCTGGCGGAAAAAGTGCTGCCCGTTACCAACCGGGTAAATATTCGTTTTGCCGAGCAATACGATTTGTACCAGCCACCTCTGCTTTCGCAGGAAACCGTTACCGTTTTCGGCCCGCCTGAAGTACTCGACACCCTGACACAGATCTTTACCCTAAGCAAACTGTTTGAGCAGGTGAACAGCAACCTCGACATTAAAGTGAAACTGTTTAACCCGCTTCCCACGCAGCTCAATTTCGAGCCCGGGGAAATCGACATCAGTTTCAGGGTGGAGAAGTTTACTGCCTCAAGTATTGAAGTGCCTGTCGACCTGCCCGGACTCAGGCAATCCATCAAACTTTTCCCCAAAAAAGTGAGGGTGCATTTCAAGGTGGCCATCAAGGATTACAACAACGTCAGGGTTACCCAGTTCGAGGTTGTTCCCGACATGCAGAACATCGACATTCACACTGCCGTCAGGCTTCCGCTCAAGCTGGCCAAAAAGCCCGACTTTGTCAGAAACACCACACTGGATCCGCCCAATGTTGAGTTTTTAATCATCCGGTAATATGATAAAGGCAGCCGTTACAGGAAACATCGGTAGTGGTAAAACCACGGTGTCCAGGATCTTTGAGGTTTTGGGTGTACCCGTATTTTATGCCGACATCGAGGCACGGCAGCTCTACCTTTGTGAAAGCGTAAAAAACGAAGTACGGCAAAATTTCGGTAGTAATGTTTTCGATGCCTATGGCGAAGTGGACACAAAACGGCTGGCAACGATTGTTTTCGGCGACAGGTCGAAACTGCTGCTCATCAACGAAATCATTCACCCGTGTGTTCTCAGGCGTTACAAGGAGTGGCTTTCCAACTACCGGGACCTTCCCTACACCATGCACGAATCTGCCATACTTTTTGAAAACAGGCTGGAAAGTCATTACGACCTGATCATTAACGTAACAGCCCCCCCCGAGCTACGCATGGCCCGCATCATGGACAGGGACGGCGTTGAACGTGAAAAAGTTGAAGCACGCATGGCACACCAGTTGAGCGAAGAAGAAAAAAACAGCAGGGCCGATTTTGTCATCACCAACGACGGCAAACAACTGCTGATCCCACAGGTTTTAAAAATCGATAAACAAATAAGAAAATGGAAGAAATGACACTGGGCATTGGTACCCGCGTAGAGCATCCCGAGTTTGGCAAAGGGGTCGTTATCCAGGTTTACAACGACAGCTACGAAATCACTTTCATCGACTACGGTACGAAGAACATTGCGAAATCATTTGAGAAACTGAAAGTCGTTGATTTTCGTGCTTCTGAAACCGACCTGCTGAGTTTTGAAAAGGTGGAAAAGGTTTTCCGCAAACTGCTGTTTTCCATTACCGACATCCAAAAGCCGATTCACCTGGGCGAGAAATGGGTGGGCGGTCAGGTTATCCTGAAACCCGGCAAAACCGGCTTGCAGGAGAAAATCGTACCCATCGACACTTTCTTCCACAAAATCGTGATGGTACGCGACAGGCTGCGGGTGATGGAACAAAAAATCAACGCTTCACAGGGACTGAGTGATGCCGAAAAAGTGGACCTCCAACAGTACATCACCCGCATTTACGGCAGCCTCACCACTTTCAATGTGCTTTTCGAATACAAAGAAGACCACTTTGTGGGGGAACGCAGCAAATAAAAAGAAAACAACTGTGCCCTGCAAAATTCCC
>JAJRWG010000109.1 GCA_024276895.1 Bacteroidota bacterium | reverse complement strand
CCTGCTTTTTCTCAAAAACCCATAGACCATTCGGTGTACAACGACTGGAAAGAGTTAAAAGATCAAACAGTTTCGCCAAACGGGAGCCGGGTGGCTTTTGTTATCGAGCCGTACAAAGGCGACGGATGGCTTTATTTGTACCATGTACAAACCGGGAAGACCGATTCGTTGTCACGCGGATTCAGTCCGGCTTTTTCGTTCGACTCGAAGGTACTGGTTTACAAAATAAAACCACAAGCCGATACGCTGAGGGCAGCGAAACTGAAAAAGGTCAACAAGAAGAACCTGCCCAAAGATTCTCTGGGGATTTGGATCCTTGCAGAAGGGAAACAACGTAAGTACCCCCGGATCAGGAATTATCAGATGGCGGAAAATTCTTCGGACTGGATGGCTTTGTTTTTTGAGCGGAGAATTAAACAGCCTCCTAAAATAGATTCGCTGCAGGCCGACAGCCTTGCTAACGCAAAAAAGCCTGACAAGAAGAAGGGCGATTGCCTACTCATTTTAAATCCGCTTACAGGTGATTCCATCCTGCTTTCCGATGTGAAATACTACGACTTTTCGAAAAACGGAAAAACCTGTGCCATTGTCCAATTCCGTCCCGACAGCATCGACTCGGTATTTGTCTCTGTTTTCTACACCGAAACAATGGTACTCGACACCCTGTTCGGCGCGGAGGGTTATTCCAAAAGCATTGCAACCGACAATGCGGGCAGTCAATTGGCATTTACCTACTCTCAGGACACCGGTAATGTTAAAGTGTACGATTTGTATTTCCTGAATCTTGAACAAAAACAGAAACGTCCGCATTGCATTAGTTGCAGCCATCAGAATGTCATTCCGAACGATTGGTCGGTGAGTCAGTATTCCAGGCTTTATTTTAACGAGGCAGGAGACGAGCTGTATTTTAGCACCGCTCCCAAACCTGTTCCCGGGCCCAAAGACACCCTGACCGCCGATGAAAAAGTAAGCCTCGACATCTGGAACTGGAAAGACCCATACCTGCAGCCCCAGCAACTGAAACTGCTGGACAAAGAAAAAAAACGAAGCTACCAGGCTGTCTTTTTCCCCAAAAAAGACAAAGTCGTGCAACTGGCAACACCCGAACTGGAGATGGTCCGTATCGACACAAAAGCCACAGGAGTTCTTTTGCCGGCTTACGACGACAAACCTTACCGGCAGCAGACTTCGTGGGACGGAAGCCGATACCGCGACTACTACCTGGTTAATCGTTCCACGGGTGAGCGAAAAAAGATCCTGTCGAAAGCAGCCTCTGTTGTCAGTCTGTCTCCCGGCCAGAAGTATGTGGCCTGGTATGACATTAGGGACAGTTCATGGAATGTGTACAATGTTAAGAAAGGAATTTCAGTACGCCTTGCGGCAGCACCGAACATTCATTTTTACAACGAAAAAAACGACGTACCCAACGAGGCCGCACCTTATGGCATGGCGGGATGGACAAAAGATGAGGAGCTGGTGGTTTACGACAATTTCGACCTCTTGTTGTTCGATCCGCAGGCTAAAAAACAGCCCGTGAACCTGACCAAAGGGAAGGGCCGTGAAAAACAAATCCGTTTCAGGTACGTGAAACTGGACAAGAATCTTCGTGTGTTGCCCGACACCCTGCTACTTTCGGCTTTTGATGAAAGAACAAAGCAAAGCGGATTTTACCGGCTGGAGTTGAAGTCCGGCGAACTGCAACAGCTTGTTTTGGAAGACTTCGCCTTTAACACTCCCAAAAAGGCAAAAGACAAAGACGTTTTAATCTGGCGGAAAGAATCGTTCCCGGTGTATCCCGATCTTTACGTCTCGGCAGGTGACTTCGGGAATGCCAGGAAGATCAGCAACACCAATCCCCGGCAAAAGGATTATCTGTGGGGGACGGTGGAGTTGGTCAGCTGGCGGAATTTCAACGGTGACAGCCTTTCCGGTTTACTTTACAAACCGGATAACTTTGATCCGTCAAAAAAGTATCCCATGCTTGTTTACTTTTACGAGCGCTATTCCGACAGGCTTCACCGCCACATTGTTCCGAAACCCATCCGCTCGGTGATCAATTTCACTTATTACACCAGCAACGGCTACCTCATTTTCGTTCCCGATATCATATACAAAACGGGCTATCCCGGTCCCAGCGCCTTCAACTGCATCGTCAGCGGTACCCAGGCCATGGTGGATAAGTATTCATTCATCGACCGGGAAAGGCTGGGCATACAGGGGCAAAGCTGGGGCGGTTACCAAACGGCCTATGTCATCACACAAACCAAAATGTTCAGGGCTGCTATGGCGGGCGCACCGGTCAGCAATATGACCAGTGCCTACGGCGGTATCCGTTGGGGAACAGGGCTGAGCCGCGCTTTTCAATACGAAGAAACCCAAAGCCGCATTGGCGGAACACTTTGGGAAAAACGTGACCTGTACATTTTGAACTCACCTTTGTTTTTTGCCGACCAGATCGAAACACCTTTGCTCATCATGCACAACGACAAAGACGGGGCTGTGCCCTGGTATCAGGGCATCGAACTATTTAATGCCCTGCGCCGGCTGCACAAGCCTGTCTGGATGCTGGTTTACAACGGTGCCCCACACAACCTGAAACGCAAAGCCGACATGAAAGACCTGACACGAAGAATGCAACAGTTTTTCGACCACTATCTCAAAGACGCACCGGAACCCCGTTGGATGAAAGAAGGAATTCCCGCCATCGAGAAGGGTAAACAATTTGGGTTTGAAACGGACGAGTAAGCCGGAAGCTTGTCCACAGTTGCAAAAACTCTTGTATTTTTGCCTGCATGAAAGACAGGAAGTTCGACAAAAGCTACATCGCAATGGCCCATGTGTGGGCCAGGAACTCATACTGCAAACGCCGCCAGGTGGGAGCTTTGATCGTAAAAAACCGGATGATCATTTCAGACGGATACAACGGAACACCCTCGGGTTTTGAAAATGTCTGCGAAGAAGATGACAACACCACCAAACCTTATGTGTTGCACGCCGAAGCCAATGCCATCACCAAGGTAGCCAAGTCCAACAACAGCAGCGACGGCGCCACCCTTTACATCACCGATTCGCCTTGCATGGAATGCGCCAAGCTTATCATCCAGGCCGGCATCAAGCGGGTGGTTTTCGACCGGCGCTACCGCATCACCGACGGGCTTGACCTTCTGGAAAGAGCAGGAATCGAATTGGAAGAACTACACGCAGGTAATACGGATAAAGCCCCTGAGCTACTTACTCCCGAAGGAAAACCGAAAAAATAATGGATTATTTCACCGCCTTATTAACCCGTTTTTTTTCCATCCTTTTCGGCTTGCTTCCGTTCCGGGTAATTTATGTTCTTGCTGATTTTTTAAGTTTCCTGTTGTACCGCGTTATTGGTTACCGGAAAGCGGTGGTTGAGGATAATCTTCGAAAATGTTTTCCCGAAAAGAGTGATGAGGAGATCAATCGTCTGATCCGGCTTAGTTACAAAAACCTGGCAGATATTACCGTCGAAAGCTTTAAAGGCTTTATGATGAGCGAACGGCAGATCGTCGCCCGCCATAAAGCCTTGAACACAGAACTTTCCGACAAATTGTTCGAATCGGGAAAGAGTGCGATTTTTCTTCCCAATCATTACGGAAACTGGGAATGGGGCGCATTGTCAGCCAGCCTTCAACTCAAGTCCGAAACAGTGGTATTCTACAAGCCGTTAAGTAACCCTTACGTTGACAGGCTTATCCAAAAGAACAGGTCGCGGACAGGAGCCAAACTGATATCCATTCAAAAAACGTCCCGTATTTTTATTAAGCAAAAAGGAAAAACCACAGGATACGTCATGGCATCGGACCAAAGCCCTTCGAATGCAAACAGATCAATCTGGGTATCTTTTTTAGGCAGGGAAACCGCTTTCCTGCACGGACCGGAAACCTATGCCCGGAAATATGACATCCCCGTTGTTTTTGTAGACATTCAACGTGTCAAGCGCGGATTTTACACCATGTTTTTCATTTTAATAACTGACAAGCCCACCGAACTAAAAGAAGGAGAAATTACTGCCCGTTTCGCCGCGATACTTGAAAAGATCATCCGCGAAAAGCCTGAAAACTGGCTGTGGTCGCACAGACGGTGGAAATTGAAAAAAGAACCCGAAACCTTTACAAAATAAAATCCCCTTAACTTTAAGCCGTTAAAGGGATTTTTGTGGCGAGACCGAGAATTGAACTCGGGTCCGTCAGCCGACGGATATGAATCCGACGCTCAGTACTGTCCGATAATTTTTTTTCGGATAAAGTCTCTTCCTCTTGAACTCTTCAATTGTTCTTCGCGCTTCATGGCAGCTTGTTTACTTGTAGAATTCTCGGTGTAAACCAAAATCCAGGGTTGATATCTTTTTGTCCATCCTTTGTTTTCGGGATGGTTGTGAGATTTTAACCTTTGCTCCAGGTTAGAAGTAAACCCGATGTAAGTCTTGTCAAAATCTTTTGAGTAAAGTACATAAACAGTAAACATTTTCTCAAATAATTTGCAGCATGGTTTGTTAGAAAACCTCAGAATGACGAATGTACAAAAAAAATAAGGCTGCCCCTTTCCAGGACAGCCTTAAATTTGTGGCGAGACCGAGAATTGAACTCGGGACCTCCGGGTTATGAATCCGACGCTCTAACCGACTGAGCTACCTCGCCATTTTTCGAGCCCGCAAAAGTAATTAAAAATCATTTTACGGCAAATTGGTCAAAGAAATATTTTTGCTTTTTCAGACAACTTACTCAATCTCGCTTACCTCGTTGTCATCGAGGCTTTTGTTGTACATTTTCATGGCTCTCAGGCTCATACCCATGCTGGAGAAGCCGCCGTCGTGGTAAAGGTTCTGCATGGTTACTTTTTTGGTCAGGTCCGAAAACATAACGACACAGTAGTTGGCGCACTCGGCGGCTGAGGCATTGCCAAGGGGCGACATTCTTTCGGTAAAATCGAGCAGACCTGAAACCCCTTTTACACCGGAACCGGCGGTGGTCAGCGTGGGTGACTGCGAAATAGTGTTGACACGGATTTTGTGCTCCCTACCGTAAATGTAACCGAAACTGCGGGCGATGGATTCCAGCAGGCTTTTGGCATCGGCCATGTCGTTGTAACCGTAAAGGGTGCGCTGGGCGGCAATGTACGAAAGTGCAACCACCGATCCCCAGCGGTTGATGGCGTTTAGCCTAAAAGCAACTTGCAGGAGCTTGTGAAAAGAAATGGCAGAAATATCCAGCGTTTTGTTCAGGAAGTTGTAATCCAGGTCGTTGTAAACCCGTTTTTTCCTGACGTTCATCGACATACCGATGGAATGCAGCACAAAGTCAATTTTGCCACCAAGGATTTCCATGGATTTTTCAAAAACATTTTCCAGGTCTTTGACATTGGTTGCATCAGCGGGGATGACTTCTGCACCACATTTCTCTGCCAGTTGGTCGATTTGCCCGAAACGCAGTGCCGTAAGGGTGTTGCTCAGCGTAAACACGGCGCCTTCTTCATGTGCACGCTCCGCTACGTTCCAGGCAATTGATTTTTGGTCGAGGGCTCCGAAGATAATGCCTTTTTTGCCTTTTAATAAATTGTATGCCATTTAATTACGATTATATTTAGATTGATTCAAAAAAACAAAGATAGAAGAATCTGACAAATGCAAGCGAATTTTCCGGAAGCAGGTACAGACTCAATTCTGCCTGCTCAACAGTTCCCTTGCCGTTTCCAGGGCCGCGCGACTGACTTTCTCATCGCTCATCATTTTGGCAATTTCGTCCACCCGCCCATCGGAATCAAGCAGATGGATCTCTGTCCGGCTGAGGCCCTGGCGGATTTGCTTGGAAACCTTGAAATGTGCCTGTGCCCTGGAAGCAATTTGCGGCAGGTGGCTGATGACGATCAGTTGGCGGTTTTCAGACATTTTTTTCAGGATGTTGCCGACTTTTGCCGCCACCTCGCCCGAAACACCCGCATCAATTTCATCAAAAACAACCGTTGGCAGCAGGGTCCCTCGGCTGATGACCGATTTGACCGCCAGCATCAATCGCGACAATTCTCCGCCGGAAGCTATTTTTGAGACCTCACGGGCTGTCCCGCCCTTGTTGGCGTTAAACAAAAAACGAACCTGGTCGAATCCGTTGTGGTCAAAGTTTTCTTTTCTGTTAAGACTCACTTCAAAAACAGCCTCCTTCATGCCCAACCGGGCAAGTATCGCGGTGATGGCTTTTCCGAAAGGAAGCATCTTGCTTTTCCTGTTTTGGTGAAGTTCTCCGGCCAGTTTTTTCACGTCGCTTTCCATGCCGGCCAGTTGTTTTTTCAGATTCTCAATTTCTTCTTCCAGAGAATCCGAACTTTGGAGCCTGGCTTGAAAATCCTCGCGGATGCCGATGAGTTCTTCCACTGACTGCACCCTGTACTTTTGCTGAAGCCTGTACACATTGTCCAGTTTTTCGGTGATCTGTTGCAGTTCTCCCGGCTCATAGCTGATGTCGGCCAGCGAGCGTCCCGTTTCGTCGGCAATGTCTTTGAGCTCGATCTCCAGTGCTTCAAGCCGCTGCAAAAGTTCGTCCGCAAGAGGGAAAAAGTCAGCGATCCGGCGTAAAGCGCCCGCTGCCTCGCTCAATTGTCCCGTCACTGAGGCTTCCGACTCCGACAGCAGGTTATGGGCCTGCGACAATTCGCGTAACACCTCTTCGGCATGGGAAAGCAGTTTTTCTTTTTCGATGAGCTTTTGGGTTTCGTCAGCGTTCAGTCCTGCAGCAAGCAGTTCGTTATACTGAAAACGGATGTAATCCTCGTCCTGCCTGGCAGCCTGGTTTTTGAGAACCAGGTCTTCCAGCTTTTTTCTTTTGTCTTCAAAACGTTGAAAAGCCGCGCGATAGCTTTGCAGGAGTTCGGGCTTGTTACTAAAACTGTCGAGAACATCAAGCTGAAATTGCGCACTGTTGAGCCGCAGTGTCTGATGCTGCGAATGGATATCAACCAGCCGCTCGCCCAGTTCTCTGAGCACTTCCAGCTTGACCGGGCTGTCGTTCACAAACGCCCGCGACCGTCCCGAAGGAATGATCTCGCGCCGGAGAAAACATTGCTGATCAAAGTCGAGGTCATGGCGCTCAAAAAAAGGTTCAAGGCCGAGTTTTCCTACCTCAAAAACACCCTCGACAATGCACTTTTTCTGCCTGTCCATCAGCACCCCATGATCGGCACGGTTGCCAAGCAGCAATCCCAATGCCCCCAGCAAAATTGATTTTCCGGTTCCAGTTTCGCCGGTGATGATGGTGAAACCGGGTGAAAAACCGATTGAAAGCGCTTTGATGAGTGCGTAGTTGTTAATGGATAAATGCTTCAGCATGAAAAATTGTTTAAGCGGATTACAAAAGTAAACAATCGGACTGAACTGTTTCAGGAAAAAACGGGGGGAAATCAATTTTACGGCAAACAGTGCAGGCTAACAGGAACTTGTTCCCGGACAGAAGTTTTTTGCCGTAAAACGGTAGGCTGCAAACAACAAGTATCCCAGGGCAGCGCCCAAAAGGGCACCGGCCAGCACATCGCCAGGGTAGTGCACCCCCAGGTAAATCCTTGAGTAAGCCACAAGCAACGCCCAAAGCAACAACCAAGGCAACAACTTCTTCAGGGTGTCGCGCAGCAACAGCCCAACAAAAACCGCCAGGGCGAAAACGTTGGTGGCATGGGACGAAACAAAACCGTAGGGCCCGCCGCAACCCGAAACAGTGTGTACCGACAATTGAAGAGCGGGGTTGTGGCACGGCCTGAGCCGCTGAAACGTTTCCTTAAACCCATGCACCGAAAGCTGATCGGACGCAAAAATGAGCAGCCCGACGAACACGAGCACCAACACACTGTTCCATTTGTACTGCCTGATGATGAGGTAAAGCAGCAACAGGTAAAGGGGCAGCCACGATATTTTTCCGCTGACAAAAACCATCATCCCGTCGAAAAACGTACTGTGCCAGCCGTTTATCGCCAGGAACAGATTAGTGTCAACAGTATTCAGGAATTCAAGCATAAACGGTGGTGATTTTAGTACCGTGTTTTCCCTCCGGTTTTTCCCGGACAGGTATTTGGTTCTTAATTGAGTATCGAAATGGCTTTTGTCCGCATTTCAGAGTAAGTGGTATTGTAAGGATCGCGTTGCAGCAGGAAATTTATATTTTTCAACGCTTTTTTGCCATTTCCTTTTTCCAGCGCCTTTTTTGCTTTTTTCAGGTAATATTCGTCGCTGTTGCAGTTATGACCCGGTGGGTCACCCTCACACACGAACAATGCATCTTCAGTATTGGTTTCGGTTCCCCTGATAATAAACTGGATGGGGATTTCAAAACGCGTGTACTTGTCATCCTCGCATTTGTTCCACTCCCCTTTAGTTTCCCTGAAAAGCTTTGTAATTTCCTCGTTGGTTCCGTAACCCAATGATGTTTTCATTTTTATTTCGTTGGGGTTCCCATCACAATCCACTTTCATTGCAACAACGACAATGCCCATTATACAATTCATCCGGGCTATCTCAGGATAAGTTACTGTGTTGTTAAACTTCTTCTCAAAGCTGTAAAAACCGCCCTTGTAACGGTAATCAAGCAGTTTTTTCAGATTTGCTTTTCTACTGGCACTGGCAGTCTCCTCCTGCTCCTGCCCTGTAACCGTAAGGCCAGACAGTATCAACAAAAGCACTACTGACAGGCTTTTCCAATCTGTTTTCAAGACACTTTTTACCATTGCTGATTTCCTCATTTCAAATCCGTTTTATTGTTTTCCGGTGCATTGGAATGGCTCCGT
The DNA here is from genome assembly GCA_024276895.1 of Bacteroidota bacterium. GTDB lineage: Bacteria > Bacteroidota > Bacteroidia > Bacteroidales > F082 > B6-G9. The sequence goes on along the minus strand of JAJRWG010000109.1, from coordinate 1,070 downwards.
TCTTCCAGTACTATTTTTAAATCTTTAAGTAAAGCTTTCGTCCGTTTTAACGTATTGATGACGGCCAGTTTGTCCAGGGTTTCGCTTTCTTTTTTGCTTTGAAGATAATGTTTGGCCCCCTGAATAGTCAGACCCTTTTCTTTGATCAGGTGATAGACAATCTCAAAATTATCGATGTCTTTCCTGCTGAAATATCTTGTCCCTTTCTTGCTTTTTTTCGGTTTGAAGAAATCGAATTCCTGCTCCCAGTAGCGAATCAGCGAAGTGTTAACTTTAAAAATCCGGGCCACCTCTCCGATTTTGAAATACAGTTTCTCAGCCATGGTCGTAGGGAAAAAGCTAATCGAGCGATTGGTTGGGAAGTTTTGACAAGTCCAACAGGGTCTCGTATTCGTTGGGTGTCAAATCGTTAAAGAAATAATAAATAGGGTTCACCGTCCGGTGGTTTTTGCGCACTTCGTAATGCAGGTGCGGTGCAGTGGATTTTCCGGTATTCCCGACGGTGGCAATGATCTGGCCGCGTTTGACCCGTTCTCCCCTTTTCACTTTCGATTCTTTGATGTGGGCATAAAAAGTCGTGTAGCCATAACCGTGATCAATTTCAATGGTATTTCCGTAACCCCTTTTCGACCTTCTCGTTTTGATGACAACACCCGCACCGGTGGCGTAAATGGGTGTGCCCTGCGGTGCGGAGAAGTCGACACCTGCATGAAATTTTTTGACTTTGTAAATGGGATCGGGACGGTAACCGTAATAGGAAGAAAGGCGTTTAAGGTCCACATTGCTTACCGGCTGAATGGCGGGAATGCTGGCAAGCATCTTTTCCTTGTTGCGCGCCAGCTCGAAAACCTCATCAAAAGATTTCGACTGGACATAAATCTGGCTGGCAATTTTGTCAAGCTTTTTGGCGGTAGAGATCAACAACTCATAATTGGAGTAGCCTTCCAGCCTGGAATAACGGTCGACCCCGCCGTAACCGGCCTGTCGCACAGATTTTGGAATGGGATCGGCTTCAAAAATGACCCGGTAAATATTGTCGTCCTTATCGGCCAACTCGTCCATTAAGTGTT
>JAJRWG010000108.1 GCA_024276895.1 Bacteroidota bacterium | reverse complement strand
GAGCGAGGAAACCATCGCCTTCATCATTATTTTGGTTCCCCTGGCCATCTCCATGGGTTACGACTCCATTGTGGGCGTAAGCATGGTTTTTGTGGCTGCCGGACTCGGCTTTGCGGGCGCCGTTCTCAACCCCTTCACCATTGGAATTGCACAGGGCATTGCCGACCTGCCCTTGTTTTCGGGCTTCGGCTACCGGCTGTTTAGCTGGTTTGTGATCAACCTGGTGGGTATCGGCTGGGTGCTCAGGTACGCGCACAAAGTGAAGAAAAACCCCACCGCTTCGCCGGTTTACCACGAAGACGCCTACTGGCGTCAAAAAGGAGCAACTGCCGAAGAAAGCACAAGCATGGGAACACCACGTTCTGCCTGGGTCGTGTTTGTTTTTCTCAGCCTGGCGCTGGCTGCTTTTTCGTGGCAATATCCCATGACGGAAATGAAAATCGGGAATGCTTCCGTGATTCTGCCTATGGTTCCCGTGGCCACGGGCCTGTTTGTGGTTTCGGGCCTGTTGGCCCTTCGCAAAACGGTTCATTTTTTCATCCTCAGCCTGCTGCTGTTCACCATCCTGTTCCTTATCATCGGGGTGATGGGCTATGCCTGGTACATCATGGAAATTGCCAGCCTGTTTTTTGCACTGGGGATTTTTTCAGGCATCGCGGCCGGTTACAGCGGCAACCGCATCACCAAAGAGTTTCTGGCCGGTGCCGGCGATATTCTTTCGGCGGCACTGGTGGTGGGACTGGCCGGTGGCATCCTGGTAGTGCTCGAAGACGGAAAGGTCATCGACACCATCCTGCATGGGGTTTCGTCTTCCATGTCGGGCATGGGGAAACTGGGGACGGTCAGCGTGATGTACGTCATCCAGAACATCATCAACATCATCATTCCTTCGGGCTCGGCCAAAGCGGCCCTCACCATGCCTGTGATGGCACCCTTTTCCGACCTGGTCAACCTTTCGCGGCAGGCAACGGTGATGGCTTTCCAGTTTGGTGACGGTTTTACCAACATGATCACCCCCACATCGGGTGTGCTGATCGGTGTTTTGGGCGTGGCCAAAATACCTTACGACAAATGGGTGAAATGGATTGCCCCCTTCATGCTGGTTTTGATCATTTTGGGTTGGTTACTGCTCATCCCCACCGTGACCATGCAACTGGACGGTTTTTAGGATGGAGCTTTCGGTAGAATTTTTTAGCGGATTGGGAGGTATTCATTTTTCTGAGTCTCCCAATTATATCAATTTACTGCTTTTCTTTATCGTTTAACGTTCCACCTGGTCTTCGTTTTTGATGCTCAGGTCGAACAGCTTTTTACCTCCGTAAACCAGGCCGGCAGCCAGCAAAAAGAACATGCCGCCACTGACAGGGGCACCTTCCCCGCCGCCCACGGGCGGATCACCACTGCCCGGCCCGCCGCCGGGAGGGTCCGACGGACCGGACGGCTGAGCAAAAGTCAGTGACACGGCCAAAATATAAGCAAGGCTTAAAATAATGTTTCTTAGATATTTAGTTTTCATTTGCGTTGAATTTAATGCTTAGTGGATGAAGACTTTGCGTGTGGTGACTCCGGACTCGCTGACGACCTTCACGATGAGGTAAGCCTTCGTCCGGTCAACGGGTATCCTGTTGAGTGTTGAGGGCTGAGCCGTAGTTTGCACCACCGTCCGTCCGTACATGTCATAAATCCGGGTTTCCTTCTTTTCATTGGCTGACTTTCCTTTGCTCCGGACAAAAACAGCACCGTCATAAGCATAGATCCATACTTCGGAATTTGCCGTCTGGTCATCAATACCGGTAACCATCGGATTAAAGTGCAGAATGAAGCGGATGGGCTCGTCGCCCACAGCGGCCTCAAATTTATAAGCCGGCTGCTCAACAAGGCTTTGCACATCGCCGGTGACCAGGTCTTCCAGAAAGACTTCTGTTTCGGGCAGGTTATCCAGACCGGCCTCCAGCTTTTGCATGCCGTCTGTTCCTGCAACAAAGCCAATTTTTACGGAGATTCCTGCTTCAGTAATCATCGGCAGGCCGTTAATACTTAATTGTTCCCCGGATTGTTCCGAATATATCTGCGGCGTATTTCCGTCAAAAGCAAACATTTTACGGGTATCATAAATATCGAACGCCTCGCCTGCCTGTTTCAGGAAAGCAATATTCATTTCATCGTAAGCGTTCCCATACAATGCCGTTAGCATCATGTGGACCGGCGTGTCACCCTTTACAGCTTCCGCACTTTTATAAAATGCCTGGGATGAATGTACCCGGGCGCCCATGGGAATGGTTAGGGAAGGTGCAGTGCCCGTGGCCTGAACAAAGAATCCCTGCCCCATGGGAACAATGCCGCCTGCAAGACTTCCGGTAACCGTACTGGTATTCCAGTCCTTATAACTTCCGGCTCCGGGGTCCCAAACCCAGAAGGAAGTGCTCACATCGGTAAGCCACCAGCTGCCCAGATTTAAATCAACGGCACTGGCGAAAGGGTTCCCGATGAGGTTGTAGCCAAACGGTTCGGGGCCGGAATAGCTCAGGGGAGGTGTTGAGAACAATGTCAGTGCAACATCGGTAATTTGCAATGCACCCCTGTAGTTGAGGATGACATTGTTTCCCGTTGCCACCCAGATTTCAAAGCCTGCACCCGGATCCATCGGGTTGTTCAGATTGGTCAGGTAAGTCCTGGTGTTGGTCGGTTCGTCGTATTGTGTCAGCCACACATTGGGGTTGCCGTTAAAATACAGGCTGTTCAGGGTTTGTCCCTTTGCGGAAGCCGACAAGTCGTGCCAGACGCCCCCGCTAATGTAGCGTTGAACAGTGGTGGTGCCCGACACGGTCAACAGGTCGTCATTCAGCAGGGAAGCATCGCCTGTGGCATCGGATTCAACAAACAAAGCCCCAATGGTAGTGGGGCCGGCCACCGTCGGGTAGCTTGTCAGGCCGGGAGGAATAATTACGGAACTTGACGTATCCGGCACGCCGTCTGACCAGTTGCCAGGCTTGTCCCAGTCATTGTCAACAGTGCCCGTCCAGGTTGTTGTTCCCACAACTTTTACATCATCAACATATAAATAAAGCTGGTCGGCATCGCTGTAACCGTGGAAGCCCACGTAATAAACACCGGTAGTGGAAGGGGCAAACCTGCCGTTTCCGGAATACCAGCCTCCGTCAATGTTGTTGTTATCGAAAACAGGTGTTCCCGACATGGCAGTTGAACTGGCTGCCGTTCCCCAGTCAACCGCTAATTTTTCAATGTAGCCGCCGCCCGATCTGTAAGCAAACAAAATTTCATAGGTTTTTCCCACTGTCAACTGCAGCCCCTCGGTAAAGAACCAGTCATCCATCGCCATGCTGCTGTTCCAGCCGATTCGCGCTGAGTTTGGAGCACTAAAGGAAAGTGTATTTGTTTCCCAGGTATAAAAGTCAGCGTTGGTGTTTTCAACGG
>JAJRWG010000107.1 GCA_024276895.1 Bacteroidota bacterium | reverse complement strand
GCTTTCGAGCCGGTTGACATAAACACCCGCAATGGCGGCGCGCTCGTCATTTTTATTGGTTTCTTTTTCAACAATTGAAGCCAGGGTTACCACCTCGTCGATACGCAGGCCCAACAGCCCGGCCTTGTTGCTCCGGGTGCCACTCCAGAATTTCAGATACTCCTCATGCATGCGTTCCACAAAGCCTTTGGCAGTGGTGTTCCAGTAAAACTCGTAAGTGTTGGGGATGAAGATGGAGGAAACCGTTTCGGGTTTCAGCCCCATGCCGGAAATGTACAGCGAATCGGTAAGCACCGCCACGATGGAGGCCGAATCGGCTTCGATTTGTTTGCCCACCACCCCGGCAAGCTGGTAGATATCGCGGATATTGTGAAAAACAACTTTCACGGGTGTCTGGTTTCCCGAGCGCAGCAGGTCGATCAGTTCGTTGTTGCTCATGCCGCTTTTTATCCTGTACCTGCCGGGTTTCACCTTTTTGGGATAATTCTTTTTTTCTGCGAGCCATTCAAAGTTCCTGCGATGGACAATCAATCCTTTTTGGTATAAAATGTTTTTCACATCTTCAAAACCGGAACCGGTAGGGATAAATACCGAAACCGTTTCACCACCGGTTGTCCAGACATTGGGATCGTAAATTATCTTGTAAAGATAAAAGGTAGCGCCACCGCCAAAAAGGACCAGCAGAACAATCAGCCAGATCAGCAGCTTGCGCAACCAGCTTGATTTTTTCCGTCTCGGCCTGCCGTATTTGGGATGGTATAAGGGCATTTTGGATTTGTGATTTGTGATTTACGATTGGTGATTAGAAATTTGAAGTTTGGATTATGAGTTTTGAGTTTTGGATTTTGTATAACGTTTCGTTTATTGTGAAAATATTCTTAAACGCCGCCGGGCCTGATTAATTGCAGGAAGAATTCATCCTTCCATTTACCGTCAGCGAGGTTCCAGTCTTGTTTTTTCCCCGTCACCTCAAACCCTTTCGACCCGAAAAGTCTGAGGCTGTTTTTGTTACCCGCTTCAATATTGCAATAGAGTTGGTGCAGGTTCAGTACCGAAAAAGCGTAATCGATCAAAATGTCGAGGGCCGTTGAAGCCAGTCCCTGTCCCCTTTCCTCCTCAATGATCATTATACCCAATCCGGCCCGCCGATGTTTCGCTTCAACCTCAAAAAGGTCGATGGCCCCGACTGTTTTTGTGGAATCGACTGACTTTTTGTCAATCATGAACCGTTGCTGGCGTGCTGCAAAAACGTCTTTATCAGCCTGCAGTATGTATTGTTCCAGATCAAAACGGGAAAATGGTGCCAGCGTATTACTCAACTGCCAGAAACGCTGATCGTTTTCCAGCATGAATAAAAAATCCACATCTGCCGGTTCGGGCGCACGTAAAACGACATTGTTTTTTTGCAGCATGGCTGACACTTGTTTTTAAAAGGCCCGAAAAATACTCATTTTTTCGCTATCCCTTAACCCGGATTTACAGGAAGGAAAACCTTCCGTTTAAGAAGTTCCTGCCCGAAACAGACAAGCAGCCGGCAGGAATGGGAACTCTGTCACAAGTCAAGCAGCCCGCTGAAAACCTGCTCTGCCGGACCGCCCAACCAAACATGGGTAAAACTGCCTGCTTTTTCCTCAAAGTCCACGGTGAAGTTGCCCCCTGTTGTTTGAATGAACCTGACTTTCTTCCCCGTTTCAAGGAAAGCAGCAATGGCCGAAGCCGTAACGCCGGTACCACACGACAAAGTCTCATCCTCAACACCGCGCTCGTAGGTCCTGACAAAAAGCCCGTCTTCCCGGAATTCAGCAAAATTCACATTGGTACCGCCGGGAGAGAACCGCTCGCTGTAGCGGGTTGTCCGGCCTGCTGTAACCACATCCATTTCCGAAAGCCCTGTAACAAACTCCACGTAGTGGGGCGAGCCGGTGTCGAGAAAGTAAAACATTCCGTTGCGCTCAACTTCCTCAACATCTGCCATCTGCAACGACACATCGTGCATTCTGCCCTTACTGATCTCCCGGCCAACCACGGCCCGGTGCAAACCGTCGTAAGCTTCAAAACTCATTGTGGACGGGGCCAGTCTCCGCAGCCATGCATAAAGAGCAATGCATCTGCCACCGTTACCACACATGCTCGACAATTTGCCATCGGCATTGTAGTAAATCATTTTGAAATCTGCCGTTTCCGATGGACTGACCACCATCAATCCGTCGGCACCAACGCCAAAATGGCGGTCGCAAATTTTCCTGATTTGTTGCTCCGGCAACGGCCGGCTGCCATCGGGCACATCCAGAATGACAAAATCGTTGCCATTGCCCTGGTATTTATAAAATTCAACGTCCATTTGAAAAAATTTGTTAAAATGCATGGATTCAGGCAACAATGGTTTGATTTTTGACGCCTCCAATCCGGATCGTTCTTTAACAATTGTTAACGAGACGATAAAAATAAAAAAAACAAAACTAACGTTTGTCTGTTACTATTTGTGCACGGAAAGAATTCAGCACTTGCAAACAAAGCGTAGTGGATGCTTTTCCGGCAAGAAACGGCAAAAATAAAATTATCTGTTATGAAAACATTTATGAAAAGTTTTGCGGGCGCTGCAGCAGGCACCTTACTCATTGTGGCTTCCCTGGCAGTTTATTTTCATTACGACGCACAAGAGTCGGAAGAGTCAACCGTCCGCCAGGACATTGCTGCACAGCAGATACAACAGAATGTTCAGCCCATCCCTGTCCACCAGACAGCGCTGGCCTTTCCACAGCAAACAGATTTTACCGAAGCTGCTGAAAAGACCATCAATGCCGTAGTACACATCAAAACGGAAATCTCGGTCAGAACAGGCTCTTACGATAGTTTCTTCGGGCCATTCAAGGATTATTTCGGAAATCCGTACCGCAACAACACCTATATTGCTTTCGGCTCGGGTGTCATCATTTCACCCGACGGTTACATCGTCACCAACAACCACGTAGTCGAGGGTGCCGACCGCATAACAGTGACCTTCAACAATAAAAAAGAACTGGAGGCAACCCTCATCGGGGCCGACCCCACCACCGACCTGGCTCTCATCAAGATAGATGCCAACGACCTGGTTTACCTGACTTACGGCGATTAGGATAAGCTGAAGATCGGAGAGTGGGTGCTTGCCGTTGGTAATCCGTTTAACCTGACTTCCACCGTAACGGCAGGCATTGTGAGTGCGAAAGCGCGAAACATGGGCATTCTTGGCGCACAGTCTTCCATCGAGTCGTTTATTCAGACCGATGCCGTTGTTAACCGCGGAAACAGTGGTGGTGCGCTGGTCAACACCGAGGGCGAACTGGTGGGCATTAACGCTGCCATCGCCTCGCATACCGGTGTTTACGAGGGGTACTCCTTTGCTATTCCGGTAAACATTGTGAGAAAAGTAATTAACGACCTGATGAAATACGGCGAGATCCAGCGTGCCTACATCGGCGTGCAGATCAGGGACATCGACGCCGAATTTGCAGACGAACTGGGGCTTGACGACGTGGAAGGCGTGTACATCGCAGGCAT
>JAJRWG010000106.1 GCA_024276895.1 Bacteroidota bacterium | reverse complement strand
GTCGGGCGTATACGTTGTACGCATAGACACAGGCGATGAGATCATTACCAGGCGCGTAGTCATCACCGACTAACCGCACACAGGTAAGGAATCAACCATCCTGATACAAAAAGGGCAGCCATGCGGCTGCCCTTTTTTTTTAATTTTGTAAAACCTTTGAACGGTACGCCGATGTTAGTTAAAACTTATGGCAGCGCCATTTATGGCATTGATGCAATCCTCATTACTATTGAAGTGAACATTAGCAAGGGTAGTAAGTTTCACCTGGTGGGCTTGCCTGACAATGCGGTAAAAGAGAGTCATCACCGGTTGGTTGCCGCCATCAATAACATCGGTTTTAGATTCCCGGGCAAGCGCATCGTTATCAATATGGCACCCGCTGACATCAAAAAAGAGGGGTCTGCATACGATCTTCCCATCGCAATCGCCATACTTGCCGCTTCCGGGCAAATCAGCGATGACCGCTTGAAGGAGTTTGTGATGATGGGGGAGCTTTCACTTGACGGAGGAATGAAACCCATAAAAGGCGCACTGCCCATGGCCCTGAAGGCAAGAGAAGAAGGTTACCAGTCGCTCATCGTACCGAAAGAAAATGCAAAGGAGGCAGCCATCGTTGAGGGGATCAGTGTTTATGGTTTTTCTCACATAAACGAAGTCATAACAATGCTTGAAGGCAGTGAAACCAACGGCATTGTTAATGTAAGTACGGAGGAACAACTATCAGGATTTTCAGGTGAAACGGCCTTCGATTTCGAGGATGTAAAGGGGCAGGAAAATATCAAAAGGGCGTTGGAGATAGCGGCAGCCGGTGGGCACAATGTCATTATGATTGGACCTCCCGGTTCCGGCAAAACCATGCTGGCCAAACGCCTTCCTTCCATACTGCCGCCGCTGAGTCTGGAAGAGGCGCTTGAAACAACGAAAATACATTCGGTAGCCGGCATACTTCCCAAAGATGAAGCGCTGGTCAGGCACCGGCCTTACCGTTCGCCTCACCACACCATCAGCGATGCTGGTTTGGTTGGCGGAGGGACTTATCCCCAACCCGGCGAAATCTCATTGGCACAAAACGGCGTACTGTTTCTTGACGAACTGCCTGAATTCAAGCGCTCTGTCCTGGAAGTCATGCGTCAGCCCATGGAAGACCGCGTGGTTACCATTGCAAGGGCAAGGGTGACGGTAAATTATCCTGCCAGTTTCATGCTGGTGGCTGCCATGAATCCCTGTCCCTGCGGATATTACAACCATCCTGAAAAAGAATGCGTCTGTTCGCCAGGTGTGGTTAAAAGTTATCTGAACCGCATTTCCGGCCCGCTGATGGACAGGATTGACCTGCATGTGGAAGTAACTCCCGTCCCTTTTAAGGACTTATCAGAATCGCCTCCGGGTGAAAAAAGCATCGATGTAAGACAACGGGTCATGCAGGCAAGAAAAGCTCAGGAAAAACGTTTTTCCGGGAAGGAGAACATTTACAACAATGCCCAGATGACAGCCAAAGACATTGAGAGATTTTGTGCCCTGGATGTGAACGGACGCAATTTATTAAAGACTGCCATGGAAAAGCTGAGCCTCTCGGCGCGGGCATACGACAGGATTCTTAAAGTTTCTCGAACTATCGCCGATTTGGACGGGTCCGCAGAAATTAAAACCGAGCACCTTGCCGAGGCCATACAATACCGGAGTCTCGACCGTGAAAGTTGGGGGTATTAAATTTGATTTGGCTCCCTCAAAACATTAAATCTAAAGCAAATGACAATAAAAAAATTTACAATTGAAGAACTTAACCTCTTGAACCGGGGAACGATGATGGAATTTCTCCAAATCGAATACCTTGAGGTCAGTGATGGATTTATCAAAGCCAGGATGCCGGTTAACGAAAGCACCATTCAGCCTGACGGGATACTGCACGGAGGGGCAAGTCTGGCACTGGCCGAAACCCTGGCAGGCCTGGGATCGGCCTTGCTGGTAGACCTGGCTAGTTTCAATGTGCGGGGGGCGCAAGTCAGTGGAAACCATATTGGAACGGCCCGCAGCGGGTGGGTTATTGCCGAAGGCCGGTTGATCCACAAAGGCCAGCACACACACATTTGGAACATTGACATCAGCGACCAGCAGGGTATTCCCGTGTCAATCTGCCGGATAACCAATTTTATTCAGAAAAAAGAGGAGGAATCCTAAACCCCGGAAGCTTCTTAGTGTCTTTGATTTCAACTTCTGTCTTTTCTGGTTTATCCAGGTTAAGGTTTTCGCAATATCTCCCTAATATTTTTCGCAAATAGCAAAAAGCTTTTCAATACCGGTCTGATCAACAGCGAAGCGGCAATTAGTTTTCTGCCGGTATTCAAAGTAGCTGCCTGTGATTCCCTCAACGGCTTCATCAGTAGCTAACCAGACAGGTGTTGCGGCACCTTGCTCGGGGCTTTCGTGTCCGCCGAACCCAAGTTGGTTGCTCAATACCGAATTCACATCACCCGGATGGCAGGCATTGACGGTAATGCCCTCCTTTTTCAGTCGTTCTGCAAAGGCAACGGTCAGCATGCGGTCGGCCTGTTTGCTCTGGCGATAAGCGGTGTCGTTGTTGTAGCTGCGCCGCTTGAACTCAGGATCATTCAGGTCAAGGTTTCCCGCCCAGTAGGAGGCTACGTTGACGATGCGAGAGGGGGCGGAGGCCTTTAACACCGGTGTGAAAAATTTGATCATCCAGTAATACCCCAACACGTTAGTGGCAAACTGCATTTCGATGCCTTCCGGTGTTTCCTGCCGCTGACGGGGAGTCGTTCCTGCATTATTGATCAATACATGTAATGGGCCCTGCCAGGCATCAGCCGCTTTAAGGATTTCTTTTTTTCGAGCCAAATCGGCGATGATAAAACCGATATCTGGATTGCCGGTTGCATCTTTCAGTTCTTCAACGGTTGCCGAGGCTTTGCTTTCGTTCCTT
>JAJRWG010000105.1 GCA_024276895.1 Bacteroidota bacterium | reverse complement strand
TGTGTCAGTGCATAAAAATGTTTCCAGATCGCTTCCGGTTTTAATGCTAGAATGTCTTTACTCATTGTTTTTAAATTTAATTTATTCCTTCGATTCTATTCAAATACACATTTGTTAATTTAAATTTTTCCGAAGTTTCCGTTATATGTTTCCAGTTTTTGTTCAAAAACGTGAACAATTCTGTTATTCTCATATTTCCGACCCTCAGGTGTATAACACGAGGAGGAGGTTCAACAATAATAATCCTGTTTGAAAAATCGGCATCTTTCGAAACTATTGTCAACCGATTTTTCTTTGCATAATTCCATATCTCCTCATCTGTCCATCTCTCATTCAAATCCGCAACATGGATAAAATCCTCGCTGTTCCACAATCCAAAATGATAAGGCAAGTTTGCATCTATTAAAAAAACCGGCATTAGGAAACAGGAAAAAATGTGTAATTATTCTTCAGCAGGGATGCGGCAAATTTCAAACAGGCTTCGATATCTTCCTTTTCAAGTGAAGGATATTGCTTCAGTATTTCCTCAGTTGAATCACCTGAACTGAGAAACTCAAGAATGGTCTGGACTGTAATCCTAGTCTCCCTGATGGTGGGCTTTCCATTGCAGATACCGTCATCCACGGTAATCCTGTCGGCAATATACTTCATCAATTTTTTTACAAAGTTAATACTTTCAATTATTTCTCAATATTCGGCATTTCAAGGCCATAGCCTTTCTTTTTGTCTTCAATTTTAAGCAGGAAAGCAAAAAGAACAGCGACGGCGCTCAATACGATAAAAATCAACCAGGTTGTTTCGTAATTATAAACAGGTATTTCTCCAATTCTTTTCATTTCCTGTAATTTTTCAGCCACTTCTGTTTTAGAAAGTCCTTCTGCTAAAAACTGTTCCCGATATTTGGCTATGGTTTCAACTACCACCGGATTTGTTTTATCCAGAACACGGCCCAACACGTAAGGCACACCCATTAATCCCCAGTTTTGTATCCAGAAAATAATGGCATAGGCACTGCCTAACTGTTTCTCAGGTATGATCTTCGGAACGGAAGGCCACATAGCCGAAGGCACAAGCGAAAAGGCAATCCCTAAGAAAATCACATCAATGGCTGCAATGACAACGCTCGTTAGCCCTGGCAAGTACAGAATAGTGTGGACAATTACAAGTAAAATGGCTCCGATAATCATGATCGTAGCTCCTTTGCCTTTTTTATCATAAAGACCTCCGAAGAATGGGGTCAGTAAAATAGTGCCGAAAGGAACAAGACTTGGTATTAAACCCGAGAATTTTTCAGTTATTCCGAATTTATTAACCATTAAATCGGGCCCATACTTATAAAATGGGAAAACAGCTGAATAGAAGAGCACGCAGAGAATGGCGATATACCAGAACCCACGATTACTGATAATCATGCCGATATCCGATAATTTAAACTCGTCTTCATCGCCTCCCGTTTTGGTTTCATGGACTTGTTTGTCCAGTTTTTTGTCCATGACATTGTACATCACAAAGCTCAACAAGCCGATAACCAGCATCAGAACCCCCAAAGCAAAAGGAGTAGAGAAATTGTACTTGTCAGCTATGAAAGGCGAAATTGCCAGTGCTGAAAATGACCCCAAACGTGCAAATGCCACCTGTAGTCCCATTGCCAGGGCCATTTCCTTCCCCTTAAACCATTTCACGATGACTTTGGACACCGTTATCCCTGCATACTCCACGCCTACACCGAAAACGGCATAACCCAGCGCCGCCAGCATTACTTTGATATGGGTACCGAGAATAAAAGAATCTTGTGGAAAATCTGTAATGATAGCTGTGTATTGCAAACCGGCGCCTATGACCATAATCGCAGCCGAGCCAATGGCGCTGAAACGAATTCCCATTTTGTCCAGTAAGATTCCTGCCAGGATGAGCATCCCGAAAAACACATTGAACCAGCCATAAGCACTTTGAATGAAGCCGAAATCCGAACTTGTCCAACCTTCCGAAGTTTCAGCCAAACCTTTCAACGGTGATAAAATGTCGGTAAACATATACCCCGTGAACATCGTGAAAGCTACGATTGCCAAAGCACCCCATCTAGCTACTTTCGAATCTCTTAATGTTTCTTGTATTTTTTCCGTCATAATTTAATTGTTAAAAAATGAAAGGGCGAAAATAAGATTTTTTGCTTTCGCTTTTGACACCGGCCGGGTTTTGAATAAAAAAAGCCCGGAAGTTCCGGGCAAATGTCTTGAACAGAATTCAGGCCGGGCCCGGACAGCGAACAGCGTCCGGTCAGACCCGAATTCATCAGATTATTGCGTCTCTCCTTCGAGATAAGATTTCGTAACCAGAATCTTGTCCTTTAATTTTTTATCCTTGTCGCGGAAAATATTGGTCGGGTTTTGCGATGATACAAAATAGTAGCTGCCCGTACCGGTCAGGTAAGCGGTAAGCACAACCGGGCTGCTACCCTCTTCACTTTCGATGGTCAGCGTAGCGAAAACATCATTGCTGGCAGGGGTAAAAGTCGAGAAGGTATAGCCTCTCAGATTGGCCAGTTGCCTGACATATTTTTCGACAGTTGCAGAGTCAGCACTTCCTCCTCCCAACTCCCAGCGGTTGTTTGCTTTCACCAAGGTGAGGCTTACACTGTCGGCAAAACTCAACTCCACTTTGTTAATTTTTTTGGCATTCAGCCGGGTCAGCAGTTTGTCGCTAAAATCAGCAGCCGATTTGCCCAGTCCCAGCACAGCTGTACCGTCGATGGCGTAAACCGCATCATCGCCGGCCAGTTTCACATGCCCGACAATGTCGATCTGCCGGCGATTGTAAGGGCTGGGGTTCTGGTTGCCGGGCTGCACGTAGTCGTATTTTCCGATTAAAATATCCGACAGCACTTTTTCACCATCCATCAAACGGATACGGGTTCCCAGCGAGTCGGTGGTACGGTACTTTTCCCAGGCGTCAGGTGTTGAAGCCACCACACTTTTTACCCTGGTACCGTTCAGCCCGATCAACATCCTGTTTACCGCACTGTTGTCAGCGCTGTAGGAGTTGCCGTTCTCCATGACCATCCACCGGCCATCCTGCTTGCTGATCTCAATTTTTTCCGATGGTGATGGGGGCACAAGTTCAATCCGGTTCACACTTGCCGTATCGAATGCCTGCAATTGCGTTTTGTAATTACTTTCCCCGTTTTGTGTGAGATCCGTCACGAAGTACAGGGCCAGCAATGCTCCTAAAACAATGAGCAAAATTCTTGTGTTCTTGTTACTTAACATAAGCCTCCTGCATTCTTTTGATTCGTTGATTTCTTCTGAATTGCATTCTGATCAAACCGTAAATCACCACCAAAATCAGCGGCAACAGAAAGTTCAACCATTTCAGGAATGCTTTTTTTCCGTCGCTCATGGCTTTGATGGGGCGTGAAGTGATGGTTTTGGTCCGCAGGCCGATCAGGCCGGTGTCGTCCGAGAGCCAGTCGATGCTGTTGGCCATCAGGCTGATGTTATCGGACGACTGCATGTTGGGCCGCTGCCCGGTTCCGGTTACGGCAAACTCGCCATTGCTCACCATAATGATCTTTGCCTGGTCGCTGCCGTTGATGTTGCCTTCAAGCAGCGCGGCAACCACCTGTTTACCTGCCGATAAATCGGCTTTCGTCCATTTCTTGTTAATATTGAAGAACACCGGTGTGTTTATGACGCCGGTATTTTCGGATGTGTAAGCCAGGGGCGCAAAACGGACAGTACTGTCGCCCGTAAAGATGATGGGACTGCAAAAGCCGAAACTGATATTCTCCAGCCCTTTGGTGATGGGATGATCAGCAAAATTGGTGATGATGGGCAGGAAGGGGAAACGGATGGGCGTGGTCATGGTGCCGAATCGTGTCCTTTGTGTCAGCATGACCGAACCGGCATTGGCATCAGCCACAAAGGCATCCTCCTGTTTCAGGCCCTTTTGTTCCAGCCATGCCGACAGGCCCGTATTATTTACATCGCCTTTCAGGGTTTGCAGGTCACCGTTCACATGGCTCATGGCGATGAAAAGCCTGCCTCCCGATGCCAGGTAACGGTCAAGTGCATTCAGGTTTTGAAGGTCGAAGGTGTCTTTCGGTGCGACAATGACCAGCGCTTTGTAGTCCTTCAGAACGGACGTGTCCGACAAAGTAACGGCAGTAACCCGGTAAAGCACCTGCAATTCGTCCATTACCTGCTGGTATGCCGCAAGCGGTGGTTCACCCTGCCCCTGCACAAAGCCGATTGCCGGCTTCTTTGTAACACTCAACTTCTTGATGGCCATGCTCAGGCTGTATTCAAGGCTGCTGTTGGGGTCGAAAAACGGAATGCTTTCACTGCCTGTTCCCAGTTTGACAACGGCACCCATAAAAATTCTTTTCTGGGTTACCTCGTCCCGTTCACGGGCATTGAAAAGCACCGGCCGGATGCCATCGGCAAGGGCTTCGTTTTCTGTTTCAGGGTTCTTGTTGGGATTCTCAAATTTGTAAACCACCTTGCCTCCCGACAAGCTGCCGTACTCAATGAGCAGGTCGCGGAGGTTGTCGCGCACCTTGGCAAGGTCGGGTGCCAGGTCTTCGGTAAAATAGGCCCTTACCGTTACTGTTTCATCCAGGTTTTTCAAAATATCCCTGGTGGCGGGGCTCAGTGAATACTGACCTCCTTCGGTGAGGTCCAGTCTGAAAAAGTATCTTTCTGAAATGGCAGCCACAACAACAAAAATCGCCACCAGCAGAAGTACAGAAGAGAAATATGACGTCTTTTTCATGCGGATAGGTTTTTATCTTCCAATAATCAATGCGTTAAGCAAATCTTTTTTTGATAAGCATGGCCTCGGTGAGTACCAGCCCGATGAAGGAAACTCCCAGGAAAAATATCAGGTCGCGGCTGTCGATCACCCCGCGGGTCATCGACTGGAAATGAGTGGCCACGCTCAGGTAGTCGAGAAGCCGTCCGGCGAAGCCGTAGGCATTCATTGACAACATCCCGAAAATGATCTGGAAAAACACTCCGATAAACAAAGCCATCAGGTAGCTGACGATTTGGTTTTTGGTAAAGCTGGATGTGAAAAGGCCAATGCTGATGTACATGGCACTGAACAGCAGCAAGGCAAAATAACCCGAAAAAGCTTGCCCTGCATCCAGGTTGCCGATTGCCGAAATAGTGATGGCATAAGGTAAGGTCAACAGCAGGGCGATGGCAATCAGCAGCAACGAAGCCGTGAATTTCCCCATGACTACCTGCCAGTTGCTCACCGGCTTGGTCAGCAGCAGTTCCAGCGTTCCGGACCTGTTTTCTTCTGACAGCATGCGCATGGTCAGTGCCGGGATGAAAAAAAACAGTGTCCAGAAAGCGATGTTGAAGAAAGGAACCAATGTGGCCTGTTTGATGTAAAAAATATCGCTGCCGTAAATCCAGGTGAAAAAGCCGCTGAAACCCAGAAAAAGGATCAGCAGAATGTAGGCCATCAGCGAGTCGAAGTAGGCCGACAATTCACGCTTTGCAATATTCCAAACTTGTTTCATACACCTTTATATTTAAAGTTAAACTCTAACAAAACGCACAAAGAACTTCATCTGCCCGCAGCGAAAAAGGCACAAATTCCTGCCTGTTCCTTCTCCGGAATGAACGAATTACCCGCTCGTCAGTTTCATAAAAATATCTTCCAGCTTGGTTTCGACTGGCGTGAGCTGGGTGATGACCCAGTTGTTTTTCACGCAGGTTTCAAACACAGCCCGCGGCAAGTCCTTTTCGTGATCGCCCTGTACCTCGAAAATACGCTGTTCTTTGTCGGTAATGTCCACCAGCACAACCCCGTCGATGGCCCGGAGCGCCTCAAAGGCTTCGTTCATGTTTGCATCGGGAATACGCACCTTCAGGAGTTGTTTTCCCTGGGTTTGCTTTCTGAGGTCCTCGGTTTTGCCGTCGGCAACAATTTTTCCTTTGTTGATGATGAGGATTCTGTCGCAGGTGGCCTCCACTTCGGCAAGAATGTGGGAACTGAGGATGACCGTTTTCTGCCGTCCGATTTTTTTGATGAGTTCCCTGATCTCCTTGATCTGGTTGGGATCGAGGCCCACGGTAGGCTCGTCGAGGATGAGCACCTCGGGGCTGTGGATCAGCGCCTGTGCAAGACCCACACGCTGCTTGTACCCCTTGGACAGTTCACCTATCTTTTTATGCTTTTCCTTTTCCAGACCGCAAGTGGCAATCACATTGATCATTTTATCCTCAATGTCGGCCCTGGGTATTTCGTGGATTTCCGCCACAAAACGCAGGTAGTCAATCACGGGCATGTCTTCGTACAAAGGATTGTTCTCCGGAAGGTAGCCGATGCTTTTTTTAATCTTGTCCGCATCGGTTTTAATGGAATAATTTCCCACGTAAATATCACCTTCGTCAGGATTCAAAAAAGTGGTGATGGCACGCATGGTGGTTGATTTACCCGCTCCGTTGGGGCCGAGGAAGCCCAGCACCTCCCCTGTTTTGACTTTGAATGAAATGTTGTTGACGGCTTTTTGAGTGCCGTAGGATTTGGTGAGATTTTCGACTACAATATCCATGCTTCAAAGATTTTTATATCTGCAAGAACCATTTTCAAAAATCGAAGTGCAAATAAAGAAAGAAGCCCGGAAACATCCAACACCACAGTGAAAAGTTTAACAAAATTTAAAACTTTTACCTCAGATGCACCAGCTTTTTGGTTTGGAAGTAAAGCTGGGGAAAATGCTCAGCAAGCGGGTAGACCGTAATCCGGTATTTTTTCGGCAAGGCGTTCAACTCTTCACCAAGTTCGCCACCCTTGAGGTACAAAATGCCGTTGGGCAGCCGGTGAAAGGATTTGCTCTGAAATTTATACCCCACCCAGCGAACAAAGTCAGGCAGTGCGGTTACTGCACGGCTGACAATAAAATCAAAGCTTCGGTCCACTTGCTCCATCCGAAGTTGGACCGCTTCTACATTTTCGAGCTCAAGGGCAGAGGCAACCTCTTTCACCACTTTGATCTTTTTCCCGATGGAATCCACCAGAAAGAAACTGGTTTCGGGAAACAGGATTGCCAGCGGAATGCCCGGAAATCCACCACCGGTACCGGCATCCATCACCTCTGCATAAGCTTTGAAAGAAACATATTTCGCAATGGCAAGACTGTGCAATACATGGTGAAGGTAAAAGTTGTCCATGTCCTTACGCGAAACCACATTGATGCGTGCATTCCAGTAATTGTACAGTTCACCCAGCCGGCTGAACTGTTCTTTTTGCCTGTCGGTCAAACCGGTGAAAGCGTTAAAAATGATTTCAGGCCCCATGTTGAGTATTCGTGATTTAAAACAGCGCAAAGTTACGCATAAGCAGGAAAGAGTCTGCCTGCAATGAACAACAGGAAAGGATTCGTAACGGGCTGATAATATGAGTAATGCTACTGAGACGGAAATATTTTGGCTGAATTTTATTTTGATGTGCTGACTTCAGTTTATTATTCTTTTTATTCCGTTTTTAAGTATTGTCGTTTGGAAATTAAAAAGCAAACCAGGTTTGTAATTGCCCAATCTTAAGCAGGTGAGGACCTGAGCAATGTGAACATCATTAAAAGCTTCAGCGGTTTTGATTTCTACGACTACTTTCTCCTCTACCAATAAATCAATCCTATAACCATGATCAAGCTTTATTTCTTTATACACAATAGGCATGGGTTTTTCTTT
>JAJRWG010000104.1 GCA_024276895.1 Bacteroidota bacterium | reverse complement strand
GATGAATTCAATCTTTTCAACCTGCTCCGAATAAACAATACGGCATTTGAACAAACGCCTGGCGGTTTGAAGCCCGGAAGCCGGCTGAGCCTGAAAGCCGAACGAGTGTTCTGCCAGTATTTTTTCAAGATTGATGGTTTTTTTTGTTTGGAACAGCGCGTTGCGCGAAGCATCCATCCGGTGCTGGTGAAATGCCAGGTTGGCAAATTCCCCATTTTCGAATCGAATGGTTTCCAGTAGCTTCATTGGTTTCATTTGGCCTGCAGTTTACAAATGTTCAGAGCGGTAAATAAATTTTGTCAACCAACTCCCGGTATTCTTCTTCACGCACGCTTTGAGCCGTGATGCCACCTCCGCTTTTGTAAACAAAGCCTTCCTCTGTTTTTTCGATGTAGCGGATCATCACCCCGCTATCGATATTTTTCCCGTCGAAAATGCCGAAAATTCCGGTGTAAAATCCCCGATCGTATTGCTCGGCTGCGCGAATGATTTCCAGTGTTTTTAACTTGGGTGCGCCCGAAATGGAACCCGCCGGCAGCATGCTCAGCAAAATGTCGCCAATCCGGTTTTGCCATCCCGCTTCCAGTTCACCGGTGATTTTCGAACTCATTTGCAGCAAATCCTTGCGGTGGGTTTTGATCCGTTCGATGTACCTGAATTTTTCAACCTTTACATTTTTTGCCACCATACTCAGATCGTTACGGATGAGGTCAACGATGGTGTAGTGTTCGGCCAGTTCTTTTTCACTGCGAAGCAAGCGTTTTTCAGCACCGGGTAAATGTGCGTCAATGGTGCCCTTCATGGGAAAAGAACTGATATTCCGTCCTTCGGTACGCACGAAAATCTCAGGCGAAAAAACAACAAAACTGTCCCTGAACCAAAGTTTGTACCTGGCACTGCTGCGAAAAAAGATTTCTTTGAGTGAAAAATTGGTTTCCATCCGGCTGGGCATGGTCAGGTTCAGCAAAAACGTGTTGCCGTGTAGAATGTTTTCGCGGACTTTTTCAAAGGCTCTGAAATACCGCTCCCGGTCCACCGGAAAAACCTTAAAATCAAGCTGTTTTTTCCCCAGGTCAGTTTTCGTAAAATTGCGTACACCGTTTACTTCGAACAACACTTCGCTGGTGTCCAGTTCGTCCAGCGGGCAAACAAAAGGGTGCTTTGCCTCAAAATCAACAACGAAAAAAAAGGGGATGCCCCGGCTTCCCAGCCTGTTGAGGGTTTCTACTGTATGGCTTCCGGCTAAGATCATTCGCACCGGCGAAGTTATCATTTTTCAGTTGAGCAAAAGCAACAACTTAAAACGTATTTTTGCCGCAAAGCGAAAAATGTGAAGCTACTGCTGATCGACAACTACGATTCGTTTACCTACAACCTGGTTCAATTGGTTGAGCAGGCCGGTTCGACTGAAATCCTGCTGGTTAAAAACGACAGGCTGGACGGACTGAAGGCCGGTGATTTCGACAAGGTGCTGATCTCACCCGGGCCGGGAATTGCAAAGGAGGCCGGCGAACTGCTACCCTTTCTCAGACGGTTCATGCACCGGAAACCTTTTCTGGGAATTTGTCTTGGCTACGAAGCCATTGCCCAGGAGTGCGGCGGGAAACTCGTCCGGCTGCCGGGCTCCATGCACGGCATTCGCAACAGGGGAAGGGTGCTGGTTGAAGGAGGCATTTTCCGGGGGCTGCCAAAGGAGTTTTACATCGGCCATTACCATTCGTGGATCATCGAAAAAAACAGTTTCCCCGAAGTACTGGAAGCCACCCTCGAAGACGAAAACGGCCTGGTGATGGCTTTCAGGCATCGTGAGTTGCCCTTGCACGGATTACAATTTCACCCCGAGTCGGTGATGACGGAATTTGGCCTGGAAATGCTCAGCAACTGGTTGCGTGAAAAACTTCCCTAATCCATGCTAAAACGTATTTTTGTCGTCCAAACCATCTGAACAGACAAAAAATGATTACGGTTAAACCATTTACATTCAACCCTTTTCAGGTCAATACCTACGTTCTGAGTGACGATTCCAAAGCCTGTGTGGTAATCGACCCCGGCATGCACGACAGCTACGAGAAAGACGAACTTATGGCTTATATCGAGTCGGAAAGGCTGAATCCGGTCTTGCTGCTCAACACCCATGCCCATGTGGATCACATCATCGGCAACGGATTTGTGGCTGAAAAATATGGTATTCCCCTGGTCGCCCACGAGCACTGTGTAGGCTTTTTGAAACATGCAAAGGAGTACGCGGCTTCGTTCGGTCTGACCATGGACAACGTCAAATCAATTGACCGTTTTATTGCTGACGGTGATGAGATAAAGATCGGAAACGCAAGCCTGAAGGTGCTTTACACCCCCGGACACGCCGCTGGCAGCGTCTGTTTTTATTCGGAAGACGATGGTTTTGTCGTTACCGGCGATGTGCTTTTCAACCAGAGCATCGGCCGCACCGACCTGCCCACGGGCAATTACGAGCAGTTGCAGCAAAGCATCTGGGAAAAACTGTTCACCCTGCCCGGACAGACCGTCGTCTGGCCCGGCCACGGCCCTGAAACCAATATCGGTTTTGAAAAACTGCACAATCCCTTTGTGGCTATCGGGAAAGAATAGCCGCTTTTTATTGCCGCAAAAAGGGTTTCTGGGAATTAACTATTTTTGCAAAAAATAAATACGCAATTTTACTACCGTGCCATTGTGTAAGAAAGGTTGAACCAGCGTGGTTTTCCCTGCACGGTTCCCACGAAAGACAGTACCATTTCCTCCCATGAAATTTACAACATTTAATTTCGACCAAACCCTCATCGAGGCCATTGAGGCCATGGGGTTTGAAGAAGCAACACCGGTTCAGGAAGGCGCTATTCCGAAAATCCAGAAAGGCCAGGACCTGATTGCCTGCGCCCAGACAGGAACTGGAAAGACAGCCGCTTTCCTGCTACCAATCCTCGACAAAATGGTTGCCAGGCACCAGATGGAAACCCGCGCACTCATCATCGTACCCACCCGGGAACTGGCCCTGCAAATCGATCAGCAGGTACAGGGCTTCGCCTATTTTACACCTGTCGAATCGCTGGCCGTTTATGGCGGTGGTGATGGCAAAGACTGGGTGCAGGAAAAGCAAGCGTTGTCGAAAGGTGCCGATATTATTGTGGCCACACCGGGCAAGCTCATTTCGCACCTGGCTAACGGTTACGTAAAATTCGACAAGCTCGAATACCTGATCCTCGACGAAGCCGACCGCATGCTGGACATGGGCTTTCTGGAAGATATTCAGAAGATCATCACTTACCTGCCTGAAAAAAGGCAGACACTCATGTTCAGCGCCACCATGCCCGACAATATCCGCAAACTGGCGAAAAAGATCCTGGTGGACCCCTTCGAGATCAACTTCGGGATTGCCAAGCCTGCTGAAGGTGTTCTGCAGGGAGCTTACCTGACCTACGACGCCCAGAAAATACCTCTGGTCAACAGCCTGATCACCGGCAAGCCCTACCTGAAAAGTATCCTGATCTTCAGTTCGACCAAGAAAAAAGTATCGGAAATTGCACGTACCCTCAAGAATAAAGGCCACGAAGTGGCAAGCATTTCGTCGGACCTTGACCAGAATGCACGCGAGGAAGTGCTGCGCCGTTTCCGCTCGCGCAACATCCGTATCCTTGTGGCCACCGATGTGCTGAGCCGCGGCATTGACATCAAGGACATCAACCTGATCATCAACTTTGATGTGCCCGGCGATGCCGAAGACTACGTTCACCGCGTCGGGCGGACAGCACGTGCCGAAACCACCGGCCTTGCCCTGACTTTTATCAACGAGGATGACATGTACAAGTTCCGTCAGATTGAAAAACTGATCGAGGATGAAGTGATGAAGATGCCGCTACCCGCTGAGCTGGGCGAAGGACCCAAATGGAACCCGGATGCAAAATTCAGGCCACGAAACTTTTCCAGAAGAAAACCCGGTGGAAAATCACGGAAAGGCTCCGGTGGCGGATACAAAAAGGGAGGACGCAGGTTTTAGTGCTTCTCCGAAAGACTCCTAAAATTCGTCTTCCTCTTCAAACTCGCCTGTGCCCTGGTTGTGCTGACGGTCGTACTCCTCGCAATCAAACTCGATAGAAATATCCTTCAGGGGAGGTTCAAAGTCACCCATGCTGATGCCCAGCGATGGATCGGCATAAACTTTCTTCATGTAAATGGCCCAGATGGGCAATGCCATGTTGGCGCCCTGTCCCAGCTTGATGGTTCTGAAGTGAACGCTGCGGTCTTCGGCACCTACCCAGATGCCGGTAGTCAGGTCGGGTGTTACACCCATGAACCAGCCGTCCGACTGGTTTTGGGTGGTTCCCGTTTTTCCTGCGATGGGGTTGGTGAATCCGTACTTGTACCGCAGCCGGATACCCGTGCCGCTTTCGACCACCCCCTGCATCAGTTTCAGCATTTTGTAAGCCGTCACTTCGTCCATAGCTTCGTTTTTCTTCGGGACGAAACGTTCCAGGATGTTACCGTTCTTGTCTTCGATGTGGGTGATGAAAATGGGCTCGACGTAAACACCCTTGTTGGCGAAGGTATTCATGGCACCCACCATCTCGTAAAGCGACAGGTCGGGCGTGCCCAGGGCAATGGCCGGGACGTAAGGGATATCGGAAACCACACCCATGTTGTGGGCCATTTTCGCCACCGACTGGGGTGAGAATCGTTTCATCAGGTAGGCCGAAATCCAGTTGTTGGAATTGGCCAGCGCCCATGTCAGGGTGACTTCCTCGCCCAGACGCTTGTTGTCGGAGTTTCTCGGCGACCAGAAAGTGCCGTCGCCCAGCTCTACGCTGTACTGGATGTTGGGCACTTTGTAGCAGGGCGAAAACTCGCCTTCCTGCATGGCCAGGGTGTATAAGAAGGGTTTGAAGGTCGATCCTACCTGACGTTTTCCCTGCACAACGTGGTCGAACTGGAAGTAACGGTAATCGTCACCACCCACGTAAGCCCGAACATAGCCGGTATGTGTTTCCATGGACATGAGTCCTGCCTGCAGGAAAAACTTGTAGTAGCGGATGGAGTCCATGGGCGTCATCACCGTGTCAACAGGGCCGCTCCACTTGAAAACCCGCATGGGAACAGGGGTGTTGAAACTCCGTTCGATGGAGTCTTTGTCCACTCCTGCCCGTTTCAGTTTGCGGTAGCGTTCGCTCCTGCGCATGGCCTGCCGCATGATCTTTTCCACCTTGCTTTTGATTTCCGACGACGTTCTGCCCTTGCTGTCCTCGAAAACAAAGGGAGCGTAAGTGTAGCCTTCCCAGTGTTTGAAAAATGCAGGTTGCAGGTCGTTGGCAAGGTGTTCCCTGACAGCTTCCTCGGCATATTTCTGCATGCGCGAATTGATGGTTGTGTAGATTCTCAGCCCGTCTTTATAAAGGTTGTAAGGTGTGCCGTCGGCTTTGTAGTGGACCTTGCACCACTTCTTTAACTCACCACGCAGATGTTCCCTGAAGTAACGTGCCATGCCCTGATTGTGCCCTTGCAGACTGAACCTGGAAACATCCAGCGGCAGTTGGCTTACCGAGTCGTACACCTGTTGTGTGATAAAGCCGTACTTTTTCATTTGTTGCAGCACAAGATTCCTGCGCTCCAGTGAACGTTCCGGATTTGAAATAGGGCTGTAACGACTGGGTGCATTGACCACACCTGCCATCAGGGCCGATTCCTGCAGGTTGAGCGAATCGGGTGTTTTGCTGAAAAAAGTGGCTGCCGCCGATTTTATACCGTAAGCATTGTGGCCGTAAAAAACCGTATTCAGGTACATGGCGATGATTTCCTGCTTCGAATAGGAGCGTTCCAGCTTTACGGCTGTCACCCATTCCTGAAACTTGCGAAGGACGAGCTGGGGTTTGCTCAGATAACCGCGGGGAAAGAGGTTTTTGGCCAGTTGCTGGGTGAGTGTGCTGCCTCCGCCTTTGTTGTTGCCCGTAAGGATGCCGTAAGCCACACGCAAAAGCGCCCGTTCGTCAATACCCGAATGGTCTTCGAAACGGATGTCTTCGATGGCAACCAGTGCATTGATGAGATGGGGCGAAATCTGCCGGTAGGTAACGTTCGACCTGTTTTCGATAAAATAGGTGCCCAGCAAAACGCCGTCCGCAGAAAAAACTTCGGAAGCCAGGTTGCTTTTGGGGTTTTCCAGTTCTTCGAACGAAGGCATCGGACCGAACCACTCCTGCACGATCCCGTAAAAAAACAACAGCAGCAGCAACAGCATGGAAAGTACAATCATCCAAAACTTTACAAGATAGTTGAAAATCTTCTTTTTGGGTGGTTGTTCCCCGGTCTTGTCTTTCCTGTTTACCATGTTCCTGCTAAACTTTTATTCTTATTTCAGTGCCTTTCGGGCAATTGCCTGACATTCTTTCTTTATACGGCTTACTCACTGACAACCTTGCTGATTTCCAGTCCCACATCGTGAATTCCTTCGAGTGTATCGGTGCGCATCGCCTGCTGTACATAAAATGCGTACATTCCCGTCAGGGGGAAATGCAGGTTCTTTTTCAGAACGATGCTGTTGTCCTTGAGCTTGCCCCAACCTGTACCAAGCCAGCGCCCTTGTTTGTCAGCCAGCACAATCTCGATGGTGTCGCGGGTGAGGTTTCCGTTGGGAAAACGAGTTGTCAGAAAAATGTAGAGGTTGCTGTAGCGGTAGTCGGTTGAGTTGCGAAGGTTCAGTATAAAATCGTAGGCAGTCAGGCTGTCCGAAACGGGTACTTCAAAATGCACGGCTTCGTCTTTGTACCATTTTGCGTCTTTGATGCTTACGTTTTCGTTGTACACACTCCCAAACCGACAAGCAGTAACAGCAGTTGACAAAACAATGATCATCAGCAGGGCTTTCAGGTTTTTGAGGTGCATGTGTCAGGCTTTGGATTTAAACTGTAAAAAGCGCAAAAATATTGTGTTGGCTTGCCTCCGGACTGCCGGGCCGTTTTCACGCACTGGCTAAAAATAGCTGGTTGCGATGTCGGTATGGCTTTTCTCCACATTGTCAATCTGCTCTTTGTGCTGCGCGTATTTTTCCAGTTCGGCGGGCAATTTGCCTTTATTGTTGAGATCGATGATCTGTTTTACCTTGTCAACGGGGATGGCCATCATATTGATGGAATCGTCCGTGTACGCATACCACATGATGCGGTTAAAGACATCTGTTTTCTGGTGGATGGCAGGGCCCTTCTTGGTTTTCAGTTTGATCTTGGTATCGGGAAAGTCCTTTTGTGCGTCGATGTAGGTATCCAGTTCGTAGTTGAGGCAGCACTTGAGTTTTCCGCATTGTCCGGCAAGTTTTTGCGGATTGAGCGACAGGTGTTGCAGCCTGGCGGAACTGGTTGACACGCTGTGGAAACTGCTCATCCATGAAGAGCAGCACAGTTCACGACCGCAGGAGCCGATGCTGCCCAGTTTGGCGGCTTCCTGCCTGACACCAATCTGTCGCATTTCGATGCGCACCCGGAAAGCCTCCGCCAGTTTTTTGATCAATTCCCTGAAATCGACACGCTCGTTGGCCGTATAGTAAAAAATGGCCTTGGAGCGGTCACCCTGATACTCCACGTCGTTGATCTTCATTTCCAGTCCCAGATTCATGGCGATAACGCGCGACTTCCGCAGGGTCGGATCCTCTTCGGCAAGGGCGTCCAGCCATTTCTCGATGTCGGCCATGCGGGCATGCCTGAAAACCCGTTTCAGTTCTTTCTTTTCAGGATCGAAACGCTTGCGCTTCATCTGCAAATGCACGGCATTTCCAGTAAGTGAAACTATGCCGATGTCGTGTCCCGGGGAAGCCTCAACAGCAACAATCTCCCCGTCCTTCAGGCTCATCTTGTCGGGATAATAAAAGAAATCCTTGCGACCGTTTTTGAAACGGATTTCGGCATAATGGATCCCGCTGCTTGTGGGCTCCTCAATATTTGCCAGCCAGTTGTAGGACGACAACTTGCAGCACATCTGCTGATTTACCCGTTGCGGTAAATGGCCGGCAGAGTGGATGGCGCAGCAACCGCGTGCTGCAGAAATATATTTGTTTTTATTTGATTCTTCCATTTTTCATTCCTTCTGCACCTATCAGACAATACTATATTTTGCAAAGGTATGAAAATTGAAGATTTGCCGGAAAACGGCTTTGCACCTATTTTGCCATCCGGCGCTTTCCGGCGGCAAGCAGGTCGAGGAGTTTAAAACTGAGGTCGGTAAAGAGTATTCCGCCGTGGGCGTTGCGCTCGATGTGGTAGATGGCTTCGTTGCATAAGCGGTAAATTTCACGCTGGTTTGCCTCATTTACCAGGGGAGCCAGCTTTACCGAGAAGTCCAGTTCTTCACCACTTTTTCTCACCGTGTTGCCATGTTTCTGGTTCAGCATGATGCTGTTGTGGACAACCTCCAGGCCGTACTGCAAAAAACGTTTTTGTTTTTCACGGCCCATGCGGCCCAGTTCGCTGTTAAATTTGTTCAGTTCAAGGTAATCTTTCGGGCGGAAACAAAGTCGCAACCACTGTCTGAACCTGATGAAGTTGGATTGTAATTCTTCAGCATTTTCCAGCAGATCAACCGCCTGGTTCCAACTGCCTTTTGCCAGTAGCGAAAACTGCGCCGCCTCTTGTTGCCCGACACCTTTCCGATCTGTCAGTGCCGTTGCAATTTCTTCGTCTTTCAGGGGAAGGATTTTAACGATTTGTGCCCGCGAGCGTACCGTCGCCAGCAGCAGTTCGTAGCGCTCGGCAATCAGAAAAATCAAGGTTTTGTCGGGCGGTTCTTCCAGGGTTTTCAGCAGCTTGTTAGACGCGGCCTCATTCATTTTTTCGGCCATCCAGAAAATGACGACTTTGTATTCCGACTCATATGATTTCAGTGCAATTTTCGCGATCAGTTCATTGGCGTCGTCTTTCCGGATGTAACCCTGCTTGTTGCCCACGCCCAGGTGCCCGTACCAGCCGTTTTGGGTAGGGTAAACATCGGTCTTGTTCAGGTATTCCCGCCAGCTTTCAAGGAAAAGAGAAGACTTAGGGTCCTTTTTTACCGAGTCGTTAGTGGTGGTGGGAAAGTAAAAATAAAGGTCGGGATGGGCCAGCTTTTGGTATTTGACACAGGAAGGGCAGGTGCCGCAACTGTCGGTTTCCGTCCTTTCGCGGCAGTTGATGAATTGTGCAAAAGCAAGGGCAAGGGCCAGCGAACCGCTCCCCTCGGGGCCGAGAAACAACTGGGTATGGGCAACCCTGTTCTCACGAAAACCCGCGAGCAGCCTGGCTTTGACCTCCTGCTGACCGATGATGGATTTGAGTTGCATGGAAGATTTTAATTCGTTTTCAAAAGTAAAACTTTCGGCGGGATGGAGTGCGGATGACGCGGATTAAACGCATGATCATAAAAAACCAGTCCGATCAGTCCAATCAGTGTACCATTATTTTTAAGTAATCTTCGCCACAAGGAATTCCCTGTTCATGCGGGCGATGTTGGTTACGGAAATCTCTTTCGGGCAAACGGCCTCGCAGGCATAGGTGTTGGTACAGTTTCCAAAGCCCAGCTCATCCATTTTGGCCACCATGTTTTGTACGCGGTCTTTGGCCTCGATGCGACCCTGCGGCAGCAGCGCGAACTGCGACACCTTGGCCGAGACGAACAGCATGGCCGAGGCGTTTTTGCAGGCCGCCACACAGGCGCCGCAGCCGATGCAGGCCGCCGCATCCATGGCCAGGTCGGCATTTTCCTTTTTGATGGGGATGGCGTTGGCATCGGGCACACCGCCGGTGTTTACCGAAACGTAGCCGCCTGCCTGGATGATTTCGTCGAAGGCCGATCGGTCAACCATCAAATCTTTGATCACCGGGAAGGGTTTGGCCCGCCAGGGCTCGATGACCACCGTTTCGCCGTCCTTGAACTTGCGCATGTGCAACTGGCAGGTGGTGACGGCCGTGTCGGGGCCGTGGGGCTTGCCGTTGATGTACAGGCTGCACATGCCGCAGATGCCTTCGCGGCAGTCGTGGTCAAACGCCACCGGCTCATCGCCTTTGGCTACCAGTTCTTCGTTGAGGATGTCCAGCATTTCGAGGAATGAGGCATCGGAAGATATATTTTTAACAGGATATT
>JAJRWG010000103.1 GCA_024276895.1 Bacteroidota bacterium | reverse complement strand
GCTGAAAGTTGAAAGTAAGGGCAGAAAGAACAACAACATTACTTCAAAGCTGCCTGCCGGCAAACAGACTTTAAACTTTAAACTCAAACGCGGGAGTAGCTCATATGGTAGAGCGATAGCCTTCCAAGCTATAGGTGGCCGGTTCGAGCCCGGTCTCCCGCTCAGATTTTGCCGGGGTAGCTCAGGGGTAGAGCGCTTCCTTGGTAAGGAAGAGGTCACGAGTTCAATTCTCGTCCTCGGCTCAAAGAAAATTGAATAGGTAATTTAAATTAATCGTTTTAAAAACAAAGTTTTTGTTATGGCTAAAGAAAAATTCGACCGTTCCAAACCGCACGTAAATATTGGAACAATTGGACACGTTGACCACGGAAAAACAACTTTGACGGCTGCTATCACGCTGGCATTACAAGATGCGGGTTTGGCAGAATTTGCGTCTTTTGATTCCATCGACAACGCCCCTGAAGAAAAAGAAAGAGGTATTACCATTAATACTGCCCACGTTGAGTATCAAACCGAGAACCGTCACTACGCACACGTTGACTGCCCCGGCCACGCCGACTACGTTAAGAATATGGTAACGGGTGCTGCCCAGATGGACGGCGCCATCCTTGTTGTGGCTGCCACTGACGGCCCCATGCCCCAAACCCGTGAGCACATCCTGCTGGCACGTCAGGTAGGTGTGCCCCGTCTGGTTGTTTTTATGAACAAAGTGGACATGGTTGACGACGAAGAATTGTTGGAACTGGTTGATATGGAAATCAGAGACCTGCTGAGTTTCTATGAATTCGACGGCGACAACACCCCCATCATCCAGGGTTCGGCACTTGGTGCATTGAATAAAGAGCCCAAGTGGGTTGAAAAAGTAAAAGAACTCATGGCCGCCTGCGACGAGTGGATCCCACTTCCCACACGCGACCAGGACAAGCCTTTCCTGATGCCCATCGAGGATGTTTTCTCCATCACCGGCCGTGGTACCGTTGCTACCGGCAGAATTGAAACCGGCGTGATCAACACCGGAGATCCGGTAGATATCATCGGTATGGGTGCCGAAAAACTCAAGTCAGTTGTAACCGGCGTGGAAATGTTCCGCAAGATCCTTGACCGGGGCGAAGCTGGTGACAATGCCGGTTTGCTGCTGAGGGGTATCGACAAAAAAGAGATCAGAAGAGGTATGGTTATCGCCAAGCCCGGTAGTGTAACCCCTCACAAAAAGTTTAAAGCTGAAGTATATATCCTGAAAAAAGAAGAAGGCGGTCGTCACACACCTTTCCACAACAAATACCGCCCGCAGTTCTACTTCAGGACAACCGACGTGACAGGCGAAATTATGCTTCCCGAAGGTGTTGAGATGGTGATGCCCGGCGACAACCTGACTGTTGAAGTCAACCTGATTGCTGAAATTGCCATGAACAAAGGCCTCCGTTTTGCTATCCGCGAAGGTGGACGTACAGTTGGTGCCGGACAGGTAACCGAAATTATTGAATAACACAAAATGTGTGGGCAAAAGGATCAGAGGTATTGCGGCTCACAAGCCGCAGTACCTTTGATGGCTGAACCCAAAACAAAAACGGGTGTAGCTCAACTGGTAGAGTAGTGGTCTCCAAAACCATTGGTTGTGGGTTCGAGTCCTACCACCCGTGCAAAAGATTTTTCTAATATGGCAAAGTTCAGTATCGCAAATTATTTTAAAGAAAGTTACGACGAATGGATGCATAAAGTATCCTGGCCAACTTGGAGTGAGCTGCAGAACAGTGCAATCGTGGTATCCGTTGCTTCCCTGATAATCGCATTTGTGGTTTTCCTGATGGATAACTCGTTTCAATTTGTTCTGGAGAGGTTTTACGAAATGTTTTAACCTTTCCCGGACGGGCATTGTTCGATTCAATTATATTTTTATAAACTGTTTATTACTAATCCCAATCCCCCTGCACAATGAGCGAACAATCGACGAACAGATGGTATGTCGTTAGGGCAATCTCCGGTAAAGAGAAAAGGGTGAAGGAATACCTCGAAAGTGAGATCAAAAGGCTGAAGCTTGAAGAAAAGATCAGCCAGATTTTGATCCCCACTGAGAATGTTTACCAGATTCGTAAAGGGAAAAAAGTGAGCAAAGAGCGCAACTTTCTTCCCGGCTATGTGCTGATTGAAGCCGACCTCTCGGGCGAAGTGCCCCACATCATCAAGAATGTACCCAACGTCATCGGGTTTCTTGGTACACGTGGAGAGCCTGAACCCATGCGGGAAGCTGAAGTCAAGCGCATCCTTGGAAAAGTGGACGAACTGGCCGAACAGGGTGAAGAGGTAAATGTACCTTATCTGGTTGGCGAAACGGTCACCGTCATCGACGGCCCGTTCAACAGCTTTAGCGGTACCATCGAGGAGATCAACGAAGAGAAGAAGAAGTTGAAAGTGATGGTGAAGATCTTCGGACGAAAAACACCGCTGGAACTGGGCTTCATGCAGGTCGAAAAGGAGTAGTGTAAACGTATTCTTTAATTTTTAACCATCTGGTTTAAAATGGCAAAAGAAGTAAGTGGATTAATCAAATTACAGATCAGGGGAGGAGCCGCAAACCCTTCACCGCCGGTGGGGCCCGCATTGGGCGCCAAAGGTGTGAATATCATGGAGTTTTGCAAACAGTTCAATGCACGTACGCAGGAACAGGCCGGTAAGGTCATCCCTGTGATCATTACTGTTTTCAAAGATAAATCCTTCGATTTCATCATCAAGCAGCCACCGGTTGCCGTGCAAATTATGGAAGCCGCCAAACTGAAAAAAGGTTCTCCGGAACCCAACCGTCAGAAAGTGGGCACCATCACCTGGGACCAGGTTCAGGCAATTGCCGAATCGAAAATGTCCGACCTGAACGCGTTTACCGTCAAGTCGGCCATGCATATGGTTGCAGGAACTGCACGCAGCATGGGGGTGAAGGTGAAAGGCAAATTCCCCGAAGAAATCAATCAGTTAACATAATCTGTTGACAAGAGAAGAAAATGGCAAAATTGACAAAAAAACACAAAGAATCGCTAGCCAAATTCGACCGGGAAAAACAGTACTCTTTGGCCGAGGCCATTGAAATTGTCAAGGACATTACCTATACCAATTTCGATGCATCGGTTAATGTGGATGTAAAACTTGGCGTCGATCCCCGCAAGGCCAATCAAATGGTCAGGGGCTCGGTTACCTTGCCCCACGGTACAGGTAAAGACGTCAGGGTACTCGTCCTGTGTACACCCGACAAAGAAGAAGAGGCTAAAGCAGCAGGTGCCGACCATGTTGGTCTGGACGAATACGTTCAGAAGATCAAGGATGGCTGGACCGATATCGATGTGGTAATAACCATGCCAAGCGTGATGCCGAAAGTGGGTGCACTGGGTAGAATATTGGGGCCGAGAGGCCTGATGCCCAACCCCAAAACAGGTACCGTGACTATGGACGTTGGCAAAGCAGTTACTGCCGCCAAAGCTGGTAAAATTGATTTTAAAGTTGACAAGTACGGCATTATCCATTCGGCTGTAGCCAAAGTGAGTTTTGAAAACAACAAAATTCTGGAAAATGCATCCGAACTCATCAACAACATCATCAAATTAAAACCTTCTTCGGCTAAAGGCACTTATCTGCAAAGCATTTATCTGTCAAGCACCATGAGTCCCAGCATTCAGATTGATCCTAAATCATTAACTGCTTAAAGATTCAGCTACCATGAGAAAAGAAGAAAAGAAACAACTCATTGAGTCATTAACCCAGCAGTTGAGCGAAGTTGACAATTTCTACCTTACCGATATTTCGACACTTAATGCAGAAGACACCAGTAGTTTGCGGCGACTTTGCTTTAAGCGCGGAATTAAATTGCAGGTTGTAAAAAACACCCTGCTCAGGCAGGCTATGGAAAATGTTGACAAGGATCTTGATGAATTTTATCAGGCACTGAAAGGCAACACTTCGGTGATGTTTACCGAGACCGGAAACGGCCCGGCAAAACTGATCAAAGAGTTCCGTAAGAAATTCAAAACCGACCGCCCCATTTTAAAGGCAGCCTATATTGAAGAAATGGCTTACCTGGGTAACGATCAGCTTGATTTTCTGGAAGCTATCAAATCGAAAGATGAACTCATTGCCGATGTGATCGCCCTGTTGCAGTCACCTGCGAAAAATGTTATTTCAGCATTACAATCCGGTGGTAATAAACTTTCCGGAATCCTGACTACCTTATCGGAAAAATCTGAGTAAGGGTATTTTATCAGAACACGAAATTTTTAGAATTCAATTAACAATAAAATCGATACAAAAATGGCAGATTTGAAAGCATTTGCGGAACAATTGGTAAACCTGACTGTTAAAGAAGTTAACGAGCTTGCTGATATCCTTAAAGAAGAGTATGGTATTGAGCCTGCTGCTGCGGCAGTGGCTGTTGCCGGACCCGCCGCCGGTGGCGACGAATCTTCTGCCGAGGAACAAACGGCATTCGATGTGATCTTGAAATCGCACGGACAGTCCAAACTGGCAGTTATTAAACTGGTAAAGGAATTGACCAGCTTAGGACTGAAAGAAGCAAAAGAACTGGTTGACTCCGCACCGAAAGCCGTCAAAGAAGGTGTTACCAAAGACGAAGCAGACGCATTGAAAGCACAGCTTGAAGAAGCGGGTGCTGAAGTGGAAGTGAAATAACACTTTCACGCATTACATGGCCTAACCTCTAACCCGAAATTCGGGTTAGAGGTTTGCGCCTATTTGTCCCTTTAGTTCATTCTTTCTTTCAAATGGTTGATCAACAACCACTTTTGTTTAAACTTAAAACCATTTAGCTTTGGCTGACATTAAAACCGAAAGAATCAGTTTCGCTTCTGCGAAAAACCAACTCCCTTATCCTGACTTTCTCGACATCCAGCTGAAATCGTTTCAGGATTTCTTTCAGCTGGAAACCAATCCGGAAAACCGGAAAAATGAAGGCCTCTTCCGGGTCTTCTCCGAAAACTTTCCGATTACCGATGCGAGAAATAATTTCGTGCTCGAGTTCCTCGATTATTACATCGATCCTCCCCGGTACTCCATCAACGAAACCCTTGAACGCGGGTTAACCTACAGCGTGCCGCTGAAGGCAAAGCTGAAACTGTATTGTACCGATCCCGATCACGAAGATTTTGAAACCATTGTGCAGGATGTTTATCTGGGGATGATTCCCTACATGACACCCAAGGGTACATTTGTGATTAACGGTGCCGAACGTGTCGTCGTTTCACAGCTTCACCGCTCACCCGGTGTTTTCTTTGGCCAGCACCGCCATGCCAACGGTACGCAGTTGTACTCGGCAAGAATCATTCCTTTCAAGGGATCCTGGATGGAATTCTCCACCGACATCAACAATGTGATGTACGCCTACATTGACCGGAAAAAGAAAATGCCGGTCACTACCCTTCTGCGTGCCATCGGCTACGAAACCGACCGGGATATTCTGGAAATATTTAACCTTGCCGAAGTGGTAAAGGTAAGCAAAGCAGGACTCAAACGGGTTATCGGCCGCAAACTGGCTGCCCGGGTGGTACGTTCCTGGTTTGAAGATTTTGTGGACGAAGACACCGGCGAAGTGGTCACCATCGAACGTAACGATGTGATCCTCGAAAGGGAAACCGTTATCGAGAACGAGAACATCGGGCAAATCCTCGAGGCCGGGGCAAAAACCGTACTCCTGCACAAGGACGACCCCAATCTTGCCGACTACTCAATTATTTTCAATACCTTACAAAAGGACACGACAAACTCCGAAAAGGAAGCTGTTGAATACATTTATTTCCAGTTGCGTAACGCATTGCCCCCCGATGAAGAAACTGCCCGTGGTATTTTTGAGAAACTGTTTTTCTCGGACAAACGCTACGACCTGGGTGAAGTGGGTCGCTACCGTATCAACAAAAAACTGGAAATCAACACCTCATCCGACGTACGGGTTTTGACCAAGGAAGACATCATCCTGATCATCAAATACCTCATCAAACTCATCAACAACAAAACCATTGTTGACGACATCGACCACCTGAGCAACAGGCGGGTCAGGATCGTCGGCGAGCAGTTGTACAACCAGTTTGGAGTGGGTCTTTCGCGCATGGCACGGACCATCCGCGAGCGCATGAATGTCCGCGATAACGAAGTCTTTACCCCCACCGACCTGATCAATGCCAAAACGCTGAGTTCTGTCATTAATTCTTTCTTTGGCACCAACCAGCTCTCGCAGTTCATGGACCAGACCAATCCGTTGTCGGAGCTGACCCACAAACGCCGTATTTCGGCACTGGGACCCGGCGGCCTCTCGCGCGAACGCGCAGGCTTCGAAGTCAGGGACGTCCACTATACCCACTACGGTCGCCTCTGCACCATCGAAACACCCGAGGGCCCGAACATTGGCCTGATCTCCTCTCTTTGCGTGTACGCGAAGATCAACCGGCTCGGTTTCATCGAAACGCCCTACCGCGAAGTTGTTGAAGGCAAGGTTCAGTTCAAAAAAGACCCGATTTACCTGAGTGCCGAAGAGGAAGAAGACAAGATCATTGCCCAGGCAAATACCGTGATCGACGAAAAAGGACAGTTCGTCAACGAAAAAGTAAAAGTCCGTTACCAGGCTGACTACCCCATTACCCCTCGTGAAGAAGTGGGCATGATTGACATTGCCCCGAACCAGATTGCATCCATCGCCGCCTCGCTCATCCCGTTCCTTGAACACGATGACGCCAACCGTGCCCTGATGGGATCGAACATGATGCGTCAGGCCGTACCCCTTCTGAATGCCGAAGCGCCCATTGTTGGCACAGGCATCGAAGGTAATGTGGCCAAAGATTCGAGGGTGCTTCTCAATGCCGAAGGCGACGGTGTTGTCGAATACGTCGATGCAAATAAGATTATCATCAGCTACGAGCGCGACGAAATGGAAAAACTGGTCAGCTTAGAAGACGACATCAGGACTTACTACCTGACCAAGTTCAAGCGTACCAACCAGAATACTTTCATCAACCTTCGCCCGATTGTCAGAAAAGGCGACAGGGTTACCAAAGATCAGGTTTTGTGCGAAGGCTATGCCACCGTGAACGGGGAACTTGCCCTCGGACGTAACCTCATGGTGGCCTTCATGCCCTGGAAAGGCTACAACTTTGAAGATGCCATCGTGGTTTCGGAACGCATTGTGAAAAAAGACATCTTTACTTCCATTCACATCGAGGAATTTTCGCTGGACGTTCGGGATACCAAACGGGGTATCGAAGAGCTGACAAGTGACATCCCCAATGTAAGTGCCGAAGCCACCAAAGACCTGGATGAAGATGGACTGATCCGCATCGGTGCCGAAGTTAAAGAAGGTGACATTCTGATTGGAAAGATCACACCTAAAGGAGAGAGCGATCCGACACCCGAAGAAAAACTATTGCGCGCCATTTTCGGCGACAAGGCCGGTGATGTAAAAAATGCCTCGCTGAAAGCTCCGCCTTCGATGCGTGGCGTGGTCATCGGTAAAAACCTGTTCTCCAGGGCCATCAAAGACAAAAAGCTCAAAGCGAAGGAAAAAGACCTGCTCCAGAAACTTGACGAGCAGTACAACGCCTACTTTACCGAGTTGAAATCGAAACTGACTGACAAGCTGATCTCGCTGGTCAGCAACCGTACCTCGCAGGGGGTTCGCAACAACTACGGCGACCTGGTGGTTCCCACAAAAACCAAGTTCACCCAAAAGATTCTCCAGAAGCTTGACTACACCACCGTTAACCCGGACAAGTGGACGACTGACAAGGAGAAGAACGAATTGATCAAGCAACTGATCAACAACTACAACATCAAGTACAAAGAGCTGCTGGGCGTGTACAAGCGCAAACAGTTTGTGGCCAGTGTGGGCGACGAACTCCCTAACGGGGTTGTGCAGATGGCCAAGGTTTACGTGGCCAAAAAGCGCAAGCTCAAAGTGGGCGATAAGATGGCCGGACGACACGGTAACAAAGGCATTGTCGCACGGATCGTTCGCGAAGAAGACATGCCTTTCCTCGAAGACGGCACCCCTGTTGACATCGTGCTCAACCCGCTGGGCGTGCCTTCGCGGATGAACCTCGGGCAGATTTACGAAACCGTCCTGGGATGGGCCGGCAAGAGGCTGAACCTCACCTTCTCCACCCCTATTTTTGACGGAGCTACAATCGATCAGATCAACAATTACCTGCAAGAAGCAGGCTTACCGGAAAACGGCAGCACCTATCTGTATGACGGCGAAACAGGCGAACGCTTCGACCAGCCGGCAACAGTGGGATACATTTATATGTTGAAACTGCACCATATGGTTGACGATAAAATGCACGCCAGGTCAATCGGCCCCTACTCGCTCATCACCCAGCAACCCCTGGGCGGTAAAGCGCAGTTTGGCGGCCAGCGGTTTGGCGAGATGGAGGTTTGGGCACTCGAAGCATTCGGTGCATCAAATATCCTGCAGGAGATCCTCACCGTCAAATCCGATGATGTTACCGGCCGTGCGAAAGCCTACGAAACCATCGTCAAAGGTGAAGTGATGCCTACACCCAACGTTCCGGAATCGTTTAACGTTCTGGTCAACGAACTTCGCGGCCTCGGCCTCGAAATTGATTTTGAGTAATTTTTTAACTGACAACAAATAACGAAAAATATATGGCTTTCCGAAAAGACAGCAAAATCCCCAGCTCTTTTGACAAGATTACCATCAGCCTGGCTTCTCCAGAGACAATACTCGACCGCTCACACGGTGAAGTACTGAAGCCCGAAACCATTAACTACCGCACCTATAAACCGGAGCGTGATGGTTTGTTTTGTGAACGGATCTTCGGCCCCACAAAAGACTACGAATGTCATTGTGGCAAATACAAACGCATCAGGTACAAAGGCATTGTCTGCGACCGTTGCGGTGTTGAAGTAACCGAGAAAAAAGTCCGTCGCGAAAGAATGGGGCACATCCAGTTGGTGGTGCCCGTCGTTCATATCTGGTTCTTCCGTTCCCTGCCCAGCAAGGTGGGTGCTTTGCTTGGACTGCAAACCAAAAAGCTCGAAATGATCATTTATTACGAGCGCTATGCGGTGATCAATCCCGGCATCTTGCGGAAAAAAGATAAAGACGACGAAGAAGGGCTTGATTTCATGCAGTTTCTTACCGAAGAAGAATACTTCGACATTGTTGAAAAACTGCCGCCCGAGAACCAATACCTTGACGATGATGATCCCGACAAGTTCATCGCCAAAATGGGTGCCGAGGCTGTTCACGATCTGCTTGCCCGCATCGACCTGGACAAAACCTCTTACGACCTGAGGCACAAAGCCAACACCGAAACCTCGCAGCAGCGCAAGGCCGATGCACTGAAACGCCTGCAGGTGTTCGAGGCTTTCCGCGACGCGCGCAACAGGGCCGAAAACAAACCGGAATGGATGATCGTGAAAATTGTACCGGTCATCCCGCCCGAACTGAGGCCGCTTGTACCACTGGACGGCGGACGTTTTGCCACTTCCGACCTCAACGACCTCTACCGCAGGGTGATCATCCGTAACAACCGTCTGAAAAGACTGATCGAGATCAAAGCTCCGGATGTGATCATGCGTAACGAAAAACGCATGCTTCAGGAAGCCGTTGACTCCCTGTTCGACAATTCAAGAAAATCGAGTGCCGTTAAAACCGAATCAAACCGCCCGCTGAAATCGTTGAGCGACAGCCTGAAAGGAAAGCAGGGCCGTTTCCGTCAAAACCTGTTGGGTAAGCGTGTCGACTACTCGGGCCGTTCGGTCATCGTGGTTGGTCCCGAGCTGAAACTGAACGAGTGCGGACTGCCCAAAGAAATGGCTTCGGAACTGTTCAAGCCATTTATCATCAGGAAACTGCTTGAACGCGGCATCGTAAAGACCGTGAAATCGGCCAAGAAAATTGTAGAGAAAAAAGATGCCATTGTCTGGGATATCCTGGAGAATATCCTGAAAGGCCACCCTGTATTGCTGAACCGTGCACCTACGCTGCACCGCCTCGGCATCCAGGCCTTCCAGCCCAAGCTTGTTGAGGGCAAAGCCATCCAGCTTCACCCGCTGGTTTGTACTGCATTTAACGCTGACTTCGATGGTGACCAGATGGCCGTTCACGTACCGCTGGGCAATGCAGCCGTTCTTGAAGCGCAGATTCTGATGCTGGCCTCGCACAACATCCTCAACCCTGCCAACGGAGCACCAATCACGGTTCCCTCGCAGGACATGGTTTTGGGATTGTACTACATCACCAAAGCACGTAAAAGCACCAAAGAGCATCCCGTCAAAGGCGAGGGCATGAGCTTTTACTCGGCTGAAGAAGTCAACATCGCATACAACGAAGGCATCGTTGACCTGCACGCCATTATCAATGTTAAAGTTGATGTAAAAGAAAACGGCCAGATCGTCAGCAAAGTGATTGAAACGACCGTCGGACGTGTGATGTTTAACCAGTTCGTACCCAAAGAGTACGGCTTTATTAACGAGCTGATGACCAAGCGCGCACTGCGTGACATCATCGGTGAAATTCTCAAAGAAACCGGCACCAAGGTCACCGCCGAGTTCCTTGACAACATCAAATCGTTGGGCTTCAAAATGGCTTTCAAGGTGGTTTGTCTTTTAACCTGGGCAATGTCCTCATTCCCACGGTAAAGCAAAGCCTCATCGAGAACGCAAACAAAGAAGTGGAAGAGGTACTGAACAACTACAACATGGGGGTCATTACCAACAACGAACGCTACAACCAGATCATCGACATCTGGACACACACCAACTCTCATCTTACCAACACGGTAATGAAAGAGTTATCGCAAAACGACCAGGGTTTCAACCCGGTTTACATGATGCTCGATTCCGGTGCCCGGGGCTCCAAGGAGCAAATCAGGCAGCTTTCGGGCATGAGGGGACTGATGGCCAAGCCGCAAAAATCGGGTGCCACCGGTGGTGAGATCATCGAGAACCCCATTTTGTCCAACTTCAAAGAAGGGCTCTCGGTACTGGAGTATTTCATCTCCACCCACGGTGCGCGTAAAGGACTTGCCGATACCGCACTCAAGACTGCTGATGCCGGTTACCTGACGCGCCGTCTTGTTGACGTTGCCCAGGATGTAGTCATCAATATTGAAGACTGCGGCACGCTGCGTGGACTGACGACCACCGCCCTGAAAAAAGGTGAAGATGTGGTGGAAACATTGTACGACCGGATACTCGGACGCGTAACCCTTCACGACATTTACCATCCCCTGACGGATGAACTGATACTTGAAGCAGGGCATGAAATTACCGAAAAATACGCACGGATCATTGAGGATTCACCCATCGAATCAGTCGAGATCAGGTCGGTACTGACCTGCGAGTCGAGGCGGGGCGTTTGCGCCAAGTGCTACGGACGTAACCTGGCATCGGGCCGCATGGTCCAGAAAGGTGAAGCCGTCGGCGTTATTGCTGCCCAGTCAATCGGCGAGCCCGGAACGCAGCTGACCCTCCGTACTTTCCACCAGGGAGGTACTGCCTCAAACATCGCGGCCACTTCAAAAATTGAAGCCTCCTACGACGGCATCATCAAAATTGAGGAGCTGCGCACTGTCAATTACAAAAACGAAAACGGCGATGTTTACGAAGTCGTTGTCGGACGTTCGGCGGAGATGCGAATCCTTGACAAAAAAACAGGAGTTATCCTTTCATCGGCTTACATCCCTTATGCCTCGAACCTTTACACCAAGAACGGTTCCAAGGTGAAAAAAGGTGACCTGATCGCCGAGTGGGATCCTTACAATGCCGTAATTATTTCTGACGTGGCAGGTAGTATCGTTTTTGAAAACATCGTGGAAGGCGAGACCTTCAGGATGGAATCGGACGAGCAGACCGGTTACGAAGAAATGGTGATCAGCGAAAACCGCCAAAAGACCAAAAACCCCATCATCAAAGTTTTGTCGGAAGACGGGAACCTGCTGCGGAGTTACGACCTGCCCACCGGTGCACACATCCTGGTCAAGGAAGGTCAGAATATTAAAGCCGGTAATGTGCTGGTAAAAATCCCGCGTGCCTTTGGTAAGTCGGGCGACATTACCGGTGGTTTGCCCCGTGTTACTGAGCTGTTCGAAGCCCGTAACCCGTCTGAACCGGCCATCGTTTCGGAAATTGACGGCGTTGTCAGCTTCGGCAAAAAGCTCAAGCGTGGCAACCGCGCAGTCATCATTACTTCCAAAACCGGTGAAGAGAAAAAATACCTGATCTCTACCAAAAAGCAAATTCTTGCACAGGAAGGCGACTTTGTGAAAGCAGGCACTTCGCTTTCTGACGGTGTGATGACCCCTGCCGACATCCTGGCCATCAAAGGCCCGATGAAAGTGCAGGAGTACATCGTGAACGAAATCCAGGAGGTTTACCGCCTGCAAGGTGTGAAAATCAATGACAAACACTTTGAAACCATCGTCCGCCAGATGATGCGCAAGGTACAGGTGGCCGACTCGGGTGATACCCGTTTCCTCGAAAACGAACTGGTGAGCAAAATTGAATTCCAGGAAGTGAACGATGAAATCTTCGGGATGAAAGTTGTCGTTGAAACAGGCGATTCGGAAAACTTCAGACGGGGACAGATTGTCAGCGCCCGTAAACTTCGGGAGGAGAATTCGGCTTTGAAACGACGGGATAAAAAACTTGTTGAGGCAAGAGATGCACAGCCGGCTACGGCCCGCCAGGTGCTTCAGGGCATCACAAAAGCATCGTTGCAAACCAACAGTTTTATTTCGGCTGCATCTTTCCAGGAAACCACCAAGGTGCTTACCCTGGCCTCCATTGCTGCCAAAACCGATCCTTTGCTGGGCCTGAAAGAAAATGTCATCGTAGGACACAAAATCCCGGCAGGTACGGGACTGCGCGAGTACGAAGACATCATCGTTGGTTCAAAAGATGAATACGACGCCATCATGGAAACATCCTCAGGGGTTGAAGACAACCTTCCTGAAGAAGGCGAACTCATTGAACAATAAAATGGAAAGAGACTGTCTCAAAAATACGGAGGTACACAAAGGACTTTTGAGACAGTCCCTTTTTTAACGCACTGAACATCATGGAAGAAAAGAAAAAAACGCAGATCAACATTGAGCTGAGTGAAGAAGTTGCCGAGGGAACCTATTCCAATCTGGCCATCATCACCCATTCACATGCCGAATTTATCATCGACTTTGTGAAACTGATGCCGGGCGCTCCCAAAGCCAAAGTCAAGTCGCGCATCATCCTGACACCTGAACATGCCAAAAGGCTTTACAAAGCTTTACAAGATAACATCCGCAAGTTTGAAACCATGCACGGCCCCATTAAGGAAACCAAATCAGAGGGGGGCATCCCCCCCTTTAGTTTCGGTGCGCCAACGGCTGAAGCCTAAAAACCATAATCCCGCGCTTGCGGGATTTTTTTTTTGGTTTGGAGGGAAAACTTTTCCAAAGTTTAGTTCTTGGAAAAGCAGATTTTTTGAAAAACAATTCAAAAAAGTTTGGCAAACAATTAAAAAGTAGTAACTTTGTAATTACATTTTAAACGGTATTCAGACAAATGGAATTATCAATAATAAAAATAGGGAATTCAAAAGGTTTCAGAC
Organism: Bacteroidota bacterium; assembly: GCA_024276895.1. Lineage (GTDB taxonomy): Bacteria > Bacteroidota > Bacteroidia > Bacteroidales > F082 > B6-G9. The sequence goes on along the minus strand of JAJRWG010000103.1, from coordinate 814 downwards.
TTCCGAAAACTTTGATCGAAAAATACAACATCAAAGACAAGGTTGAACTAATACTTGAAAAAGGATATTTGATTTTAAAACCCATTTCGACTCCGAGAAAAGGCTGGGAAACGGCGTTTAAAGAAATGAATGAAAACGGTGACGACCAGCTTTTATTCGACGACGTCTTTGAAAACGAAAACCCGGAAGAATGGAATTAAAGCAATACCAGATCGTCCTCGTAAATCTTGACCCGACAATAGGAAGTGAAATAAAAAAGACAAGACCCTGTGTTATCATTTCGCCTGATGAAATGAATAAATTCCTCCGCACAATGATTGTTGCACCGATGACAACAACTTCGAGAAAATACCCCACAAGAATTGAAGTGAAACATGACAGAAAAATTGGATGGATCGTCATTGACCAAATCAGAACCATTGACAAACAACGCATTGTTAAAGTTTTAGGAAAGCTGTCACAACCCGAAATCAAAGCATTGAAGTCCGTGATAAAAGAGACGTTTGTTGATTGAAAGAAGATAAACAATTGGGGGCTTTAGCATCTATTCTGATTCCTTTTGCAATTACATCAAACCACAACTTGCACCATGAACTTGCGCAAAAAAAGAACGTTGAATATCCTTTTGAAATTACATCAAACCACAACGATTATTTGCGTGGCGAAGGTGAACAGCTTGTTGAATATCCTTTTGAAATTACATCAAACCACAACCAAGGTTCCGGAAGAATTTGTTCTTCATGCACTTACAGTCTTTTTTGTCAACTATAATTGCCCTACGGCTTATCCTGGAAGTAGCCACTGATGCAATTTT
>JAJRWG010000102.1 GCA_024276895.1 Bacteroidota bacterium | reverse complement strand
TTTTGTTTTCACCCTTGCTTTCCGCTTTTTCGCATTTGCCGGCGAGGGCATGTGGATTCCCATGCTGCTGCAGCAACTCAACGAAAAAGAAATGCAGGAAATGGGCATGAAGATCACTGCCGACGACATTTACGCACTCAAGCATTCCAGCCTCAAGGATGCCATCCTGCTGTTCGGCAGGGGCTGCACCTCCGAGCTGATCTCCAAAGACGGCCTGCTGCTTACCAACCACCACTGTGGTTACGGACAAATACAAAAACACAGCTCGCTGGAACACGATTACCTGACCGACGGTTTCTGGGCCATGAGCCGTGCCGAAGAACTGCCCAACCCGGGACTGACCGCAACGCTGATGATCGAAATGCGGGACGTCACCAGCGAAATTTTCAACGGCGTGCACGACAACATGACGGAAAAAGAAAGGAATGTGCTGATCAAAGAAAATTCCGAATCGGTGTCCATGGCAGCGGTCAGGGGCACGCATTACAAGGCCGTGGTCAAGCCCTTTTTCAAAGGCAATAAATATTATATGATCATCACCAAAACTTTTAAAGACATCCGGCTGGTGGGTGCGCCACCTTCCAACATCGGCAAATTCGGTGGCGACACCGACAACTGGATGTGGCCCCGCCACACCGGCGATTTTTCGCTCTTCAGAATTTACGTGGGTCCCGACGGAAATCCTGCCGAATACGCCAAAGAAAACGTCCCTTACCAGCCCAAATACTTTCTGCCCATTTCGCTGAAAGGCGTTGAAGCGGACGACTTCACCTTTGTTTTCGGCTATCCCGCCCGCACCAACGAGTACCTGCCATCCTACGCCATCGAGATGATCACCGAAATCGAGAACCCGCACAAGATCAAACTCCGCCAGACCAGGCTCGATATTTTCGGCAAGTACACCGAAAACGACCCGCAGGTCAGGATTCAGTACGCCTCCAAAGATGCGCGGGTTGCCAACTACTGGAAAAAAATGATCGGCGAAAGCGATGGCATCAAACGGATGCACGGCATCGAAAAGAAACAGGCCTATGAAAAACAGTTCAGCCGGTGGACCGCCGGCGAAAATCAAAAGTACGCGGACCTGCTGCCTGCTTTTGAACGCACCTACGGCGAACTGGCGCCCGTCAGCCTGGCCAGGGCCTACCTTGTGGAAGCCGGTTACGCCATGGAAGTGGTGGCCTTCGCCAACGCGTTCAGGAAGCTGGTGGAATTGAGCGAGGACAAAAACACGGACAGCGAAAAACTGCAGCAGGAGCTTGAAAAACTCCGAAAACGCGCGGACGGCTTTTTCAAGGATTACTACAAACCCATCGACAGGGAAGTGATGCAGGCCATGCTCAAGCTGTACAACCAAAACATGGCCGATAATTACAAACCTGCCTTTTTCACCACCCTCAACGATAAATTCAAAGGCGATTACGCGGCCTTCACCGACGAGGTGTTCAAAAAATCAATCTTCGACGACCGGGATGCCCTGGACGATTTCCTGGAAAATTACAAAGCCAAAGACCGGAAAAAAATCGTCAAAGACCCTGCCTACGCCATGGCTGCCGATTTGCGTCAACTTTATGACACGAAGATCAAAAAGCCCGTCGGACTGTACACCCGCAAGCTGGACAGCCTCCAACGCCTTTACATGAAAGCGCAGATGGAGATGCAGCCTGACCGCCGTTTTTACCCCGACGCCAATTTCACCCTGCGGATTACCTACGGCAAGGTGAAAGGTTACTCGCCCAGGGATGCCGTGGAGTACAAATCTTTCACAACCCTCAAAGGCATCATGGAAAAGGAAAACCCCGACATTTACGATTACGTGGTGGAAGACCGCCTGAAGGAGCTGTACGCGGCAAAGGACTATGGCCGTTACGCCGACAAAGACGGCAGCCTGCACGTGGGCTTTATCGCCACCAACCACACCACCGGCGGCAATTCGGGAAGTCCGGTACTCAATGCCGAAGGACAATTGGTGGGCGTGAATTTCGACCGCGCCTGGGAGGGCACCATGAGCGATCTGATGTACGATCCCCAAGTTTGCCGCAACATTTCGCTGGATATCCGTTACTTTCTTTTTATTGTTGACAAATTCGCCGGCGCCGGCCATCTGCTCGACGAAATGACGCTGGTGGACTAAGGCCGTCCGGGAAGCTTCAACTTTCAAAGATGCTCATCCCGAAATTTCGGGACTCAGAAGGACAAATATCCTATGTTTTGGATTGTTAGTTTATTCAATCATAATGAAATCTACATTTAGCTATGTGTATTTCATCATCTTTAACCCTGTAGATAAGCCGGTGTTCACCATCAATCCTGCGCGACCAGAATCCTTTATATTTATGTTTTAATGGCTCCGGCTTTCCAATTCCTGAGAATGGTTCGCGAGAGATGCTATTTAGCAGGTCGTTAATCCGTTTTAAGTTCTTTTTATCGGTCTTTTGCCAATACAAGTAGTCCTCCCATGATTCGTCAACAAATATATACTTCATGAATCTATGAGGTCTTTCTGAAATGATGAATTGCTCTTCAGTTTTTCAATCGCAGAATCAAGTCTTGCTTCATTTGTCTTTGAAGACAATTCGTGTTGAGTCGCATTTAATGAATTATATTCATCCAATGAAATTATAACTACACCCGAGTCTTTACCGCGATTAATAATCAAGGTTTCGAAGTTCTCGGTAACATTGTCCAGATATTTCTTGATATTTTTTCTAAAGTCCGAAATTGATGCGGTTATCATATCTTAATATTATTTAGTACGAAATAATGTACAAAAATACGTACAATTAATATAGATTCCAAAATTTTTTAAAGTCTGTTTCTGATTTTCTTAGGCGAATTGTCATCGTTTCTTGCCCGCTCCTCGGTGTAGCTTGTAACTACACCCTCTTATCCTGACCATGCTACAAATAATCTTTCCTTTTGCAGAAAGATGTAAGCAGCACCAATAAAAAAGCGTAGTTGCAAGCCAGGCTTGGCACCGGGGCCTCCGGTGGAGGGGAACAGATTATTGACCGCTTGGTCATTTTACCGGATGGACGGACGGCTTTCCATCGAAGTGTACGAATTTAAGACCTTTGCACCACACTTCGCCGAACCGATGAAAACACTGCTCACATCCATTTTGCTTTTGCTCTTCGGCTCATGCGCAAACACCCAATCCGAAAAAACGAAAACCATGGAAAACCATCCCCGCCACACCAACCGACTGATTGACGAAACCAGCCCTTATCTGTTGCAACACGCCCACAACGCCGTTGACTGGTACCCCTGGGGTGAAGCCGCTTTTGCAAAAGCCCGGAAGGAAGACAAGCTGGTTTTGATCAGCATCGGTTACGCCGCCTGCCACTGGTGCCACGTGATGGAACACGAAAGTTTTGAGGACGAAGAAGTAGCCCGAATCATGAACGAATGGTTCGTGTGCATCAAGGTTGACCGCGAAGAAAGGCCGGATGTGGACCACACCTACATGGCAGCGGTACAATTGATGACGGGCAGCGGCGGCTGGCCGCTCAATTGTTTCGCCCTGCCCGACGGACGGCCGGTTTACGGCGGCACCTATTTCCCCAAAGCAAAGTGGGTGTCGGTGCTGGAACAGTTACACCATGCGTATCGGAACGACCGGCAGCGGGTGCTGCGCTCGGCGGAGGAACTCACCGAAGGCATCAGGAAACAAAACCTCATCCAGGTCAGTTCCGCCGAAAGCGATTTGAGCGCGCACAGCCTGGCACGGGCTGTTGACAACTGGAAGCCCAACTTTGATACGGTATCCGGTGGAAACAGGGGTGTACCCAAATTCCCGATGCCCGAAAACTACCGCTTTCTGTTGAAGTATTTTTATTTCACCGGGGATGACGATATCAAAAAACACATCGAACGTACCCTCGACAGGATGGCCGCGGGAGGGATTTACGACGCGCTGGGCGGCGGGTTTGCCCGCTACGCGACAGACGGTGCCTGGCAGGTTCCCCACTTTGAAAAAATGCTGTACGACAACGCCCAACTGGTCAGCCTGTATTCCGGGGCTTACCGGCTTTTCAACAAACCGCTTTACAAACAGCGTGTTTACCAAACGCTGGCCTTCATGGAAAGGGAGCTGGCTTCGGTGGACGGGACATTTTACGCTTCCATTGATGCCGACAGCGAAGGGGAGGAAGGTGCTTTTTACGTCTGGACCAGGGCGGAAACGGAAGAAACCCTGAAGGACGACGCCCCCCTTTTCACGGCCTTTTACGGGATGACCGAACAGGGCAACTGGGAACAGGGAAAAAACATTTTGCACCGGTTTCAAACCGTGGAACAGCTTGCGAAAGATTTTCAACTTTCCGAAGAAGAAGTCCGGCAAAGCCTTGAAATATCAAGAAACAAAATGTTTGCGCAACGTGCCCGGCGCGAGCGCCCCCTCACCGATACCAAGGTGCTCACCGCGTGGAATGCCCTGGCCATCTCTGCTTTCACCGACGCCTACCGGGCTTTTGGCGAAAAGGCTTTTCTGGAAAAGGCCCTTCGCGCGGCAAACCATTTCAAAAGCCGTTGTGTCGGCAGCGACGGCATGGTTTGGAGAATGCTCCGCAAAAACGGCAACATCCCCGGTTTTCTGGACGACTACAGCCTGCTGGCCATGGCCTTCATCGACCTGTACCAGGCAAGCTTCGATGAAGAATGGCTGAAGCTGTCGCTGCGCATCACCCAATACGGCCTTCAGCATTTTTACGACGAAAGCAGCGGGATGTTTTTTTACGCCAACCTGGAAGAAGGGGTAAGCGTCAGCAGGAAGTTCGAACTTTCCGACAACGTCATCCCTTCCTCCAATTCGGTCATGGCGCGGGTGATGCTTGCGCTCGGGATTTACTTCGGCCGGGAAGACTACACCGGCAAAGTCCGCAAGATGCTCAACAACGTTCTGACGCAAATTGAAAGCCAGCTTTCTTTTTCTTCCGGCTGGGGCAGCCTGTTTTGCGATTTTGTTTTTGCCGTCCCGGAAGTGGTTTTCACCGGAACAGAGGCCGAAAGCCTGCGAACAACTTTTGATAAAAACTTCGTTTACGCGCTTGTGGCGGGCAGCAAAACCGCCAGCGATTTACCGTTGCTGTCCGGACGTGTTGTTCCCGGGCAGTCCCTGATTTACGTTTGCCGGAACCGCGTTTGCAAACTGCCCGTGAAAAGTGTTGGGGAGGCCCTCCGTCAGATTGCCGGAGAGCAGTGAGTCAGGCCAGCTTCAGCCCGTTTTCGACCTTTCTTTCGGGAACGGCCAGCACCACAGATTTGTCGTCCTGCACAAAGCCGGTGATCAGAAATTCGGACATGAAATTACCGATTTGCTTGGGCGGGAAGTTCACCACGCCGATGATCTGCTT
>JAJRWG010000101.1 GCA_024276895.1 Bacteroidota bacterium | reverse complement strand
TTGGCTTTCTTCAGCCATTCCATATCCATTTCATTGCGCATCCAGTATTTGCTGTCTTTGCCCATGGCATTCAGCCATTTGACGCCACCATCCCACTTGCTTGTGCTTTTAATGAAGTAAAGCGAAAAAGCACCAATGATCTTTTGAAAATAAATAACTTCCTGATTGCGTAGTTTTTCGGCGACCTTTTCCAGCGTACTTTGGTCGAGACGGTTTTGTTTCAGGGCCTTGGTGATTTCTTTGGCAAAGGTACGGTGTTGTTTAAGAATTTCGTTGAATCCCATGCCGCAACCGTCGGGATTAAGCATGCCTGAGGCACCCCAGAAAATCACCCGGTCAAGGGCGTATTTATTCAAGGAGCCCGAAACAATTGAACCTTTGAGCGTCTCCAGCTTTTCGGCCTGGGGCTGGGTTTTTTTCAAAAATATTTCAAACTTGGCTTTCAGGTCCTCCGGCTTGCCGAGGGTGTTCTTTTCTCCTTTAAACAGGTAGATATTGGTTTCGCCCGTACGGATGGGATGGATGCCTACATAAGTGTTGGCATCATCATTAATGGGGTAGTACTCCAGTTGTGGCGGATGATCGAAGTGTGTATTTTTGAGGCGTGCCCCGTAAATCACCCAGGCATCTTTGCGTTTGATGAGGTCGTTTTTCTGAATAATTTTCGAAGGCATCCCCATGGCATCAATGAGCAGCCGGCCGGAGTAAGTCCCTTTGGAAGTACGAACCTCCACGCCATTATCGGATTTTTTATAATCAATGAATGCTTCCTGTCTGATGTCAATACCCAGTCTGCGGGCTTTTTCCAGCCATATTTGCATCACTTTCCGGTGGTCGAAAACCACACAATCGTCACGCATCAGGTGGGTTGCCGTTGGCGAAGAAAACTTAATGTAGTCAGTGCGGACAGCCACCGCATCTTCCAGCCCGTACTCCCTGGCACGATCGGCGTAGCTGTACCAGGTAGCTTGTGTTGTTCCCGGCTTTTGCTTTTCAATGAGCAGGGTTTTGAATTCTTTGCCCAGTTCCACAGCAGCGGTCAATCCGGCAGGTCCGGCCCCTGCAATGATTATGTCGAATGGGGTCATTTCAGTTTGTTCGTCATTCAGTCAAAAAGCTTGCAAAGAAACAAAATTAAGTGTTTGACGGCATAGCTGCCGACTAAAAAATACATCCCCATTCCTCAATTTATTTTAGCTTTGGCAAATTTTATTATGCTACTGACTCTGTACAAATCTGCTCTGAGGCCCATTGAGGTGAAAGCGCTGCTGAAACTTAAAATCAGGGGTAACCGTTATGCGCCACCCGGGGAACCGCTGGAGACCCTGGCAGGGAAACTTGACGACAAGGCATTTTGCTATGCGGCACTTGCTAAAGTTTCCCGCTCGTTTGCCGTTGTGATTCAGCAATTGCCCGAGAAACTCAAGGATCCCGTATGTGTTTTTTATCTGGTTTTACGGGCGCTCGACACGGTTGAAGACGATATGCAACTTCCTCTGGATAAAAAGCTTTTGTTGCTGGAAAGTTTTCATGAAAAACTTGAAGATGAAAAATTCTTTTTGGAAGGTGTAGGAGACCACAACGATTACAGGGTACTGTTGAAGAATTACCCCAAGGTGACCAGGATGTTTAAAACACTGGATAAAAACTCCCGTCGGACGATTATCCAGATCACTGCTGAAATGGGCAAGGGAATGGCCGACTTTTCGCAAAAAGAAATAGAAACTCTGGCAGATTTTGATTTGTACTGTCACTACGTCGCAGGACTGGTGGGCATTGGTTTGAGCGGATTGTTCGTGGCTTCCGGGCTTGAAAAACTGAGCCTGAACCACCGGGGCCGGAGATCCAATGCCATGGGATTGTTCCTGCAAAAAACAAACATCATTCGCGATTACCACGAGGATTTGTACGCCGACCGGACTTTCTGGCCGGGAGAAATCTGGAGGCAGTATGCCAGCAATCTGGATGATTTTGCAAAAGCACCTGAAAGCGAGAATGCACTGGCCTGTCTGAACCGGATGGTTACGGATGCGTTGCGCCACATTCCCGACTGCATGGACTATCTGGGTCAGATTCAGGATGAAAAGATTTTCCGTTTCACGGCCATTCCGCAAGTCATGGCCATTGCCACCCTGGCAAAGTTGTATAACAATCACAGGGTGCTGAGAGGTGTGGTTAAGGTCAGGAAAGGCCTGGCAGCCAGACTGATGGTTTACAATGTAGATTTAAACAAGGTACATGCTTATTTTGAAAAGGGGCTCCGTCAGATTGAAAAAAAGTGCAAAAATGGTACGCCTTACGGGGCAGAAACCAAAAAACAAATTGCATCCATTCGCTCAGAAATAAAAAAACACAGCCGCAAAATCTGAAACTTTCCGGTGCAAAATCAAATCCGGACAACCAAAATACCTGCTGAAAAGTCTTACAAATGAAAAACTCAAAACAACAAAACAATATGAAATTCGATGTGTGCATCGTGGGTGCGGGCATTGCCGGTGCGACCATGGCAGCCGAACTGGCAAAGACCGGCAAACGCATCGCAGTTGTTGAACGTAATCTGAGCGAACGCGATGTCATCATTGGTGAGCTGCTGCAACCTGGCGGGGTGCTGCGTCTGCACGAAATGGGCTTTTCTTCCTTTCTTGAGAACATCGATGCCCAGCCGGTTTATGGTTACGATATTATTTTAGACGGCGAAGAAATACTCGTGCCTTACCCGAAACAAAAAGAGGAACTGTCAGGTTATGGCTTCAGGAACGGGGCTTTTTTACAAAATATCCGTCATCATTCCCGGACCTTGGAAAATGTTACCTTCATCGAAGCACGGGTGACTGAACTGCTGGAAGAAGACAACACCGTGAAGGCTGTTCGCTTTCTGCGCAAGCATGCAAATGGGGAAGAGCAGTTGCAAGCCGGCCTGACCATTGTTTCCGACGGGCCTGTCTCCCGTTTTCGCGAAAAGCTTTCCAATCCGGCAAAAAAAGTCTCGGGGCATTTTCTGGGTCTGCTGTTGAAAAACTGTCAACTGCCCCATCCCAACCACGGCCACCTGGTGATGGGCAACCATCCGCCTTTTGTCATTTACCCGGTGACCTCCACGGCCTCGCGGGTGCTCATCGACTTCAAAGGGGAAAAACCACCCAAATTCAATGCGGACTTCAAACAGTTCCTGCTGGATACTTTTGAGGCTGTCATGCCGGAGGTTGTACGCGATTGTTTTGTGGCTGCCGTCCAAGAGGGCCATTTCAAGCTTTTTCCCAACCACCGTCTTCCTGCGGCACCTTTGAAGAAAAAGGGTGCAGTACTTTTAGGCGATGCGCTGAACATGCGCCACCCATTGACCGGCGGTGGCATGACGGCCGTGTTCGCCGATGTGAAAAACCTGGCTGAAAACCTGTCGGCTGTCACCGATTTTTTCGATACCAAAGCTGTGGGCCGGGCCGTTCAAAAATATTACGCCACCCGTCACCTGGGCACGCAAACCACCAACATCCTGGCCGACGGCCTTTACGGCGTGGTTTACAATCCGGCACTGCGCCGCGCCTTTTTTGAATACGTGGGCAGGGGAAGCAGGTATGCCGAAGAAACCATGGCGATCCTGGCAGGGTTGAATCGTGATAAAAAACTGCTTCTGACCCACTTTTTGGGAATGGCACGTTATGGTACTGCACAAAATGTCAAGGCTGCGGTTAAAGGAAGAGACGGCGTTTCGATCAGCATTAAAGGAGTGAGATCAGCAGCTAAAACAGGCGAACAATTGGCCGCGGGAACCCTGAACCTGGTGAAAGACGCGGTACTCATTATCACACCCTTGTTACTTACCGAAAAGCCCGACGCCGCCACACGGCTGATGCTCAAAACCCTGAACCGGAACCCGGAGTAAGGGGTTGGGATTTTTGGATTTACGAATTACGATTTACGATTTTGGATTTAAAGTCGTCAGACCACTGAAAGACAATTTTTCTACACAGAAAAAGTTAACAATAGTGGTCAGACGACTGCCGACCCGTCTCCTTTGGAATCCGGGCAGACTGCGGACTGAAGACTGCCAACCCGTCTCCTTCGGAATCCGGGCAGGCTGCCGAATGACCAGCAACCGAAAAGATTACAGCCTGAACGGCAATTCCCTGACAATTTCAATTCGCTGCGGGCTGACTTCCGCCTGCAGGGGAATGACTTCCACACCTTTTTTAAAAGCCTGCTTCAACCCGGAAGCGTAATCCGGGTCAATGTCGCTTGCCGCCCCGAAACGGTTCACATCCATGCGCTGAACGATGTAAACCATCACGGCCCGGTAGCCTTGCTTTCTGGCTTCCATCAAAGTGTGCAGGTGTTTCAGCCCGCGGGCGGACCGGGCGTCGGGAAAACGGGCAAAATCTCCCACCTTCATGGTGACGTTTTTCACTTCTATGAAGCATCTTTCGCCGGGCTTTTCGGCGTAGATATCCAGCCGGCTGTCCAAAAATTTCACTTCACGCTTTACGAGAGTGTAGCCTTTTAATTGTTCAATTTTCCCGTCCCTGACCGCTTCGAAAGTCAGCAGGTTTGGGATGGAGGTGTTGATGCCCACCCAGCCGCCGTTGATAAAGATCATCTCCCAGGTGAAGCGGGTTTTGCGTTTGGGGTCGTTTACAGGAGAAAGATAAACCGGCGCCCCGTTTTCCAGGCAGGTTTTCATGGAGCCCGAGTTGGTACAGTGTGCCGTAACTACGCTGCCGTCTTCCAGTTCCACATCCGCCAGAAATCGTTTGTAACGGCGGATGAGTTTGCCGGGGATGAGGGGAGGATTGAATCGCATGTTTTTATTGCAAAGCTAAATGGATTTTTCGGTTCGCGGTTTCAGTTCGAACAAACCTAAATCTTGTAGCTTTGTAGTCGAAAAAGATTGTTTATGCTCATCATCGGCCATCGTGGCGCTGCGGGTTACGAACCCGAAAACACCCTGCTGTCTTTCCGCAAAGCAATTGAACTGAAAGCGGAGATGATTGAATTCGACCTGCGGCTTTGTCAAACTGGAGAACCGGTTGTCATACACGATGACAGTCTGGAGCGAACAACGAACGGAAAAGGACTGGTCAGCGTAATCACGCTAACTGATCTGCAGCAACTCGACGCCGGAAAGGGGCAGAAAATCCCAACCCTTGAAGCTGTTTTTGAAACCATCGGAAAGCAGGTGAAGATCAATATTGAGCTTAAAGAAAGATTAACGGCCGGGCCGGCTTGCGAGCTCATTAACCGATTTGTGGAAAGGGGAAAGATCCGCATGGAGGATTTGCTGGTTTCTTCATTCCGGATAGAGGAGTTGCGCCAGTTCAGGCGGCGGCTTCCCCAAATCAAAACCGCCCCTTTGTTCGAATCGCTACCTGAAGATTTCATGGAGATTGCCTCGGACCTGGAAGCCTTTTCGGTGCACCTCGAATTGGAGCACCTTACAAAAGCAGCCGTGGACAAGGTACAGGCTGCCGGTTACAAGGTCTTCGTGTACACCGTCAACTCACCTGCTGACAAAAAGCGGATGCACGCGTGGGGTGTGGACGGCATTTTTACCGATTTCCCTTAGCATCTTCAAAAGCCGGAAGACCTTGTTCACCTATTTCCGATACAGATTATTTCCTACTTTCGCCTGAGAACAATAAAACTGTTTTTATGAGCAAAAGAGATTGGAAAACCATCCGTGAATTTGAAGAAATCAGGCTGGAGCGCTGGAACCACATCGGCAAACTGACCATCAACCGGCCCAGGTATTACAACGCTTTCACACCAACCACCACGACGGAAATGGCGGTGGCCATGGATATCCTGCGCGAAGACCTGGACATTTACACCATCGTGCTCACCGGCGAGGGCGACAAGGCCTTTTGCAGTGGAGGCGACCAGAATGTGAAAGGCAAAGGCGGCTACATCGGCAAGGACGGCGTGCCGCGGCTGAATGTGCTGGATGTGCAGCGGAAAATCCGTTCCATGCCCAAGCCCGTTGTGGCCATGGTGAACGGCTACGCCATCGGCGGCGGACACGTGCTGCACGTGGTCTGCGACCTGACCATCGCCAGTGAAAACGCCATTTTCGGCCAGACCGGACCCAAGGTGGGCAGCTTCGATGCCGGACTGGGCTCCTCTTATCTGGCGGCCATCGTCGGACAGAAAAAAGCCCGGGAAATCTGGTTCCTCAACAAGCAGTATTCTGCTGCCGAAGCTCTTGAAATGGGGCTGGTGAACAAAGTTGTTCCCCTGGAAAAGCTGGAAGATGAAACCGTTGACTGGTGCCTGACCATGCACAAACGCAGCCCCATGGCCCTGCGGATGATCAAACTGGGACTCAATGCCGAGTTGGACGGACAGATCGGTTTGCAGGAATTTGCCGGCAACGCCACACTCATGTATTACATGATGGACGAAGCCCAGGAAGGGAAAAACGCTTTCCTTGAAAAACGCGATCCCGATTTCCACAAGTTTCCGAAGTTTCCATAAATTTATTTCTGACGAATTCAAAAAATATACTTATCTTTGGCGTTAGTAATCCGAATGAGTTGTTATGATCGTTTCATTTGGTTCAAAGGACATTGCAAATATTTGGAACGGGATACGTGTGAAGAAAATTCCTCTTGAAGTTCAAAAAGTTGGAAGAAGAAAATTAAGAATGCTGAACAACTCGAAGGGTGTGGAAGATTTAACGATTCCTCCCTCCAACAGGCTGGAAAAATTGAAGGGAAAACTCAGCAATTACTACAGTGTGCGAATTAATGTTCAATGGAGGATCATTTTCATTTGGAAGGAAAACAAGGTGTTTGAAGCAACAATAATCGATTATCATAAATAAACCCATGCAAAAATTGAATAACATCCATCCGGGGGAAATACTTTCGGAAGAGTTTCTGAAACCCATGAAATTTTCGGCCTACAAACTGGCCAAAATTACGGGTATTCCCCAGTCAAGGTTGTCACAAATTCTTAAAGGCAAAAGACGGATTACTGCAGATACTGCTTTACGGTTAAGTTCTTTTTTTGGAAACTCAGCTAAGTTTTGGCTTGGGTTACAGGATGATTTTGATCTTGAGAACGAAAAGCTACGAAATCGAGATATTTTGAAGAAAATTAAACAGCGAAACGAAGAGAAAGTCGAAATTGATTGATTTTGTTTAGATCACTTCAACGAATCCCATGCCTTCACCAAAAACCTGGATCAGTGCCTTCCGGCTGCGCACCCTGCCGCTTGCCCTGTCGAGCGTTTTGATGGGAGGCTTCCTTGCTGTGCATGACGGCGGTTTACGCTGGCAGGTGACGGCGCTGACACTGCTGACCACCCTTCTGCTGCAAATCCTTTCCAACCTGGCCAACGATTACGGCGACTCGGTCAAAGGTACTGACAACGAAAAGCGTGTAGGGCCCATGCGTGCCATGCAAAGCGGTGAGATCAGTCACCGGGAAATGAAAAGTGCAGTGATTGTTTTTGCGGTTTTGTCGTTGGTTTCGGGCATTTGGCTTTTGGATACGGCTTTTACCGAAAACCTGGCTTCCATCCTTGTTTTCCTTTTGCTGGGCCTGGCTGCCATCGGTGCTGCCGTCAAGTACACGGTGGGAAAAGGCGCTTACGGCTATTCGGGTTTGGGCGATTTGTTTGTGTTCGTATTCTTCGGGCCGGTGGGCGTGTTCGGGGCTTACTACCTCAACACCTTGTCCTTTGAACCCGCCATACTGCTGCCGGCAGCGGCTTCGGGCATGCTGAGTGCGGGAGTGCTCAACCTCAACAATATGCGCGACATCGACAACGACCTGCGCTCGGGAAAGCACACCCTGGCGGCAAGGCTGGGCTACCGGAAAGCACGGCTTTATCAGCTGTTGCTCGTTGGCGGCGCACTGCTTTTGGTGGCCGTTTATGTCGGGCTAAACTACTGTTCCTACGGCAATCTGCTTTTCCTGCTTAGCATCCCGCTTTTTGCCAAAGACCTGATCGCCATATTCAAAGAACCCGACAAAAGCAGGCTGGACCCTTTCCTCAAAAAACTGGCGCTGACCACTTTTGTATTCACACTGCTTTTCGGGCTGGGGATGTTGCTGCGATTATAGTACCTTTACCCGGTCTTTTTTAAAATCAGAATTATCATGAACAAAGTTGCTGTTTTGGGTGCCGGATATGTGGTCAAACCCATGATCGATTATTTTCTGGAAGAATGCAATTACCACGTTGTTGTTGCCACGAGAACCGTTTCTAAAGCGGAAAAAATAATTGACGGAAGGGAGAACGGCAAAGCGGTAAGCTGGACAGCCGACCAGGCGGAATTGCTGGAAGAAATCGTCAGGGAAGCGGAAGTGGTCATTGCCATGACACCCCGTTCCACCCATGCCGGCATTGCCGAAATGTGCATCAAGCACAAAACCCCGATGATCACCACCGATTTCAAGCACCCGGACATTGAAGTTTACGACGAGGCCGCCCGCAAGCAGGACACCCTGATTTTGACCGAGCTTGGCGAAGATCCGGGGCTGGACAACATGGGACTGAAACAAATGGTGGACGAAGTTCACGAAGCCGGGGGCCGCATCACCCGCATTGATTCTTACGGCGCCGGCATCCCGTCTTTTGAGCACAACCGAACCCCCTGGGGTTACAAATTCTCTTGGGACCCCAACGGGCTGATGCGCTCGGCTGTGTCGCCGGCGGTGTACCAAATCGACGGGAAACCCATCGAAGCCAAAGAAAAGTTCAAACACCACCGGCTGGTTGACGTCCACGGCATCGGCACCTTTGAAACATATCCCAGTGCCGACAGCACACGCTACGTGAAGGCTTTCAATCTCGATCCCGGCATCACCATCTACAAAGGTCTGCTGCGCTTTTTCGGTTACTGCAACACCATGATCCACCTGCTGGAGTCGGGACTGATCGAAAACAACGAAATCCTGGACTTTGAAGGTAAAACCTACCGCCGGTACGTGGCCGGGATCAGCGGCCTTGCCGACTCCGAAAAAGTGGAAGAGCAATTTGCCGCCTCGCTGGGCATGGACGTGAAAAACGATTTCATCAAAAAACTGGACTGGATCGGGCTGTTCGACGACGTGTCCATCAAGCTGGAAAGCGGCACCCGCTCTAACCTGCTGGTGGACTCCATGCTCAAACGCCTGGCTTACGAGCCCCACGAAAAAGACATGATCATTGTTCACAACGAAATGGTGGTGGACTTTGCGGGCAGAAAGGAAAAGCACATTGCCAGCATGGTGGTGGAGGGAATTCCTTACGGTGACTCGGCCATGGCACGTGCCGTGTCGCTGCCGCCGGCTATCGCCACCAAACTGATCCTGGAAGGGAAGATCACCCAAACAGGGGTCTGCATGCCCATCACCAAAGACATGTACGGGCCTATCCTGAAGGGAATGGAAGCGTTCGGCTTTGCGTTCAAACGCGAGACGATCTTGTTGGGGGCTTAAAAAATAACTTTTCCAAAGTTCCGAACTTTGGAAAAGTTCAGCTGGAAACGATTTCACAAATTTCCAGGTGGAAATCACTGTACCATTTACGGTAGTTCTTCATCACCTCGCGGTGGACTTCGTTTTGACCCCACTGTTTGATGGACTCCAGGTCTTTCCAGTACGAAACGGCTATTTCAAGATTATCGTCAGAGCAAACGGAATTGATGGTAACAAAACCATCGATTTTTTTCAGTTCGGCCTGCAGGCGTTCAACGGACTTTTCGTACTCCTCGTCGTAAGCGATTACCTTTGCGGTAAAAATGACGGTGAATCGGGCACCCTGCGGCGGTTGCAGTTTTGGTATTTGTGTCATGGATTTTAAGTTTTGATCAGTGGGACAAAACTACATCAAAATCATTATTTGTATTTCCCGTAAAAATGTGTTGGGAATCGTTTGTACTTTTACCGGAAAAACGCGCATGCTCAAAGCCCGCATCAGCAAACACAGTCTGCAGTTCAAACGGCCGGGAGGCACTTCGCGGGGAGTGCTGACACAGAAAGACTCCTGGTTCCTGACGGTTTGGGACGAAAGCCGCCCCGGAATCAAAGGCATCGGCGAGTGCAGCATCATCCGCGGACTGAGCCCTGATCCCTGGCAGGAGTTTGACAGCCTGTTTGAGAAACTGACCGCTGACATCAACAACCACTACCGGTGGATGGAGGAAGGATTGCAATACGCTCCCGCCGTCCGCTTTGCACTGGAAACGGCTTTGAAAGACCTGGAAAACGGTGGCAGGCGACTGCTCTTTCCGTCGGATTTCACGGCAGGAAAAACCTCCATCCCCATCAACGGGCTGATCTGGATGGGAGATCCCGGGTTCATGCAAAGGCAGATCACCCAAAAAATTGAAAACGGTTTCCGGTGCATCAAGCTCAAGATCGGTGCGCTGGACTTTGAGTCGGAGATGAAAATGCTGTGCGACATCCGCAAACAATTCCCGGCCGGCGAACTGGAACTGCGGGTGGATGCCAACGGAGGCTTCGGGCCCGAAGATGCGCCGGCGAAACTTAACCGGCTGGCAGAACTGGAAGTACATTCCATAGAACAACCCATCCGCCCGGGACAATGGGAGGCCATGGCAGGGCTGTGTGCGGCCAGTCCGGTACCCGTTGCGCTGGACGAAGAACTCATCGGCATCAACAGCCGGAGTGAGTTGCAAAGTTTACTGGAAACCGTCCGCCCGCAATACCTCATCCTCAAACCCAGCTTGCTGGGAGGGTGGGCAAGAAGCGAAATGTTCATCCGCGAAGCGGAAAAAACAAAAACCGGCTGGTGGGTGACTTCTGCGCTGGAATCCAACATCGGGCTGAACGCCATCGCCCAGTGGACGGCCACGCTTGGCAATCCCCTGCCGCAGGGGCTGGGCACCGGGCAACTGTTCGCCAACAACATCCCGTCGCCGCTGCAACTTCGCCGCGACCGCTTGTTTTACGACCCGCAAAGCCGCTGGGATTTAAGCCTGATCAAATGAAAACCGTTCAAGATTTGTTGCGACTGAATTTCTCCGCCTTCGGTGCCCCCTGGTTTTTGCAGTACAGCCACCAACTGCTGAAAGACGCGCGGCTGTGGCCGTGGGAAAAAGACATTCTTTATTTTCTGACCGACTGGTTGTCGGAAAGCGAAACAATGACCTTCAGCACCTCTGGTTCGACAGGTACGCCCAAAAAACTGGAGCTTCGAAAAAAACACATGGAGGCCAGTGCCCGGGCAACGCTTGATTTTTTCAAGCTCAAACCCGGCGACAGGGCGCTGATGTGCCTGCCCGTCAGATACATTGCCGGCAAAATGATGGTGGTCAGGGCACAACGCGGTGGATTAGACCTGTTTTGCATCGAGCCTGCCCTGGCTCCCCGGGCCGGGTTGCCGCCGGTGGCTTTTGCCGCCATGACCCCGGCACAAGCGGCTGCCCTGCTGGAAACGGAAGCCGGCACCGGTTTTTTAAACAACATCCGCAGCCTGATTCTGGGCGGCAGTTTTATTCCGGACCGGCTGGAAGAGCGTCTGCAAAGCCTGCAAACGGAAGTCTGGCACACTTACGGC
>JAJRWG010000100.1 GCA_024276895.1 Bacteroidota bacterium | reverse complement strand
TGTGGCCGGCCTTGATTTCGTTATGAAGTTGCGCCCCGTAACCTACCACCTGGATATGGATGCCCTTGCCCGTTTCAACAACACACCCGACAGCTTGAGACTGAGGGAAGGTGAACTGCTGAAAGCAGCAGAACTGCAGAGTGGTTTCATTGCACAGGAAGTAGAGCAGGCCGCCAATGCCGTGGGTTACGACTTTCACGGGGTGGACAAGCCCAAGAACGAAACCTCGCACTATGGCCTGCGCTACGCAGAATTTGTGGTGCCTTTGGTGAAAGCGGTCCAGGAACTGAATGAAAAACTGGAAAAAGAAAACAAGGAACTTAAAGCAAGGATCGACAGGCTCGAAGAACTCATCAGGAAATAAAGCGGATTAAAAAGACCGCGGATGCGCGGATAAATATTCGTGCATTCGTGGCCATACCTCGATATGTCTGACCAGATGCTTAATATCCTTTACTACAGCACATACCAAAACACGGCTACGAAATGGCAGGCGCTTCCCACCAACACGAAGACATGAAAAATGGCATGGTTGTAAGGCATTTTGTCCAGCAGGAAAAAAACGGCTCCCACCGAATAACTTAAACCGCCTGCCAGTACCCACATCAATCCGGGAAAAGGCAGCGCCGCCATCAGTGGTTTGATGGCAATGACGATGATCCAACCCATGATCACGTAAATAATCGTCGACAGGAAATTGAAGCGTCCGGCAAAGAAAAATTTTAAAACGATGCCGGCAGCGGCCACTCCCCAAACCACCCCGAAAATACTCCAGCCCCAGGGTCCGTTTAAGGTTACCAAAAGAAAAGGAGTGTAGGTTCCTGCGATGAGGAGAAAAATGGAAGCATGATCGAAAACGTTCAGGCGGTTTCTGATTTTTTGATTTTCAGCCCAATGAAAAGCCGTCGAAGCAAAATACAAAATAACCAGGCTGGCTCCGTAAATGGAAAAACTGACCACGTGCCAGACCGTGCCCTCCAGACTTGCATAAACAACAAGAACAACCAGTGCCACCACACTCAACAGCAAACCGATGCCGTGTGTCAGCACATTGAGCTTTTCTTCATTTGCCGGGTATTGTTTTGCGTCTGTTCCCATCTTAAAAAAACCGTTAAATGATGATAAAACGGAAAATCACTTAATTGTTGTGTTGACGGGTCCATTAAAATCATCTATTTGAATCGCAATAACTTTTCAGGACGAAGCCGGCTTGAGTAGAAAAGACCTGCAAGCTTGGGCACAAAGCCAATGCCCCTTCATTTTTCATTTCCCGAACTTTCGGATGCAAGGCCGGCTGAAAGGTCAGCCTTTCCCAGACTTTTTACAAAGTACTTCCAAAGCACATCATCCGGCGGTGCTGCACTAACGGTCAAAGGCTTCTTTTTTACAGGGTGAATAAACGAAACCGAACGGGCGTGCAGGCTAATGGACGCATCTTTATTCGAGCGCGGGTAGCCATATTTCAGATCCCCCCTGACGGGACAGCCGATGGCGGACAGTTGCGCCCTGATCTGGTGGTGACGCCCCGTTTGCAGGTCAATTTCAAGCAGGTGGTAGTCTTTACTGGAGGCCATCAACCGGTAGCTGAGTACTGCCTCCTTACTTCCTTCACGCTTGCTGTTCGAAGGAAAAGATTTATTTTTTTGAGGATTGCGGACAAGAAAGTGTCGCAGGATTGCTTGTTTTTCGGGCGGCTTGTTTTTCACGATGGCCCAGTAGATTTTTTTGATCTCCCGCTTTTTTACCAGTTCATTCATCCGGCTGAGGGCCTTGCCGGTTTTGGCGAAAATCACCACCCCGCTCACCGGCCTGTCGAGCCGGTGGATGACCCCCGCAAAAACATTGCCCGGCTTGTTGTACTTTTTCTTCAGGTAAAGTTTTACCTCCTCGCTCAATGGGCGATCACCAGTTTTATCGCCCTGCACAATCTCGGACGGCAGTTTGTTAACGGCAATCAGGTGATTGTCTTCGTAAAGGATGCGTTGGGTCAGCGGGCGTTTTGTGGACATGGGTCATGCCGAAGATCAGTACTGTTCGTTTGCATTTGGAAAATCCAGCGATTTCACATCACCGATGTAGGCCTGAAAAGACTGGATAATACTGTCGTGCAGATTGTTGTACCTGCGCAGGAAGCGGGGAGAAAACTCCTGCTGGATGCCCAGCATATCGTGGGTTACCAGTACCTGGCCGTCAACCTGGCTGCCGGCACCAATGCCGATAATGGGGATGGCGGCAGCCTTGCTTACTTCGCCCGCCAGTGCGGCAGGGATTTTTTCCAGTACAATGCCAAAGCATCCGGCTTCTTCCAGCAGGCGGGCATCTTCTTTCAGCTTTTTGGCTTCTTCATCTTCAGTCGCACGCACCACGTAAGTACCAAATTTATTGATGGACTGCGGGGTGAGTCCCAAATGTCCCAGCACCGGGATACCGGCACTTAAAATACGCTCGATGGACTCCAGCACCTCCCTGCCACCTTCCAGTTTAATACCATTTGCTCCCGATTCTTTCATGATGCGAATGGCCGTAATAAGCGCCTCTTTGGAATTGCCCTGGTAAGAGCCGAAGGGCAGGTCAACGATCACCAGCGCCCTTTCCACGGCTCGCATCACCGAAGAGGCATGGTAAATCATCTGGTCAAGCGTGATGGGCAGGGTGGTTTTGTGTCCTGCCATCACATTGGATGCCGAGTCACCCACCAGGATTACGTCGATACCGGCCTCGTCAAGCAGGCGGGCCAGGGAATAATCGTAACCGGTAAGCATGGCTATTTTCTCGCCTCTTTGTTTCATCGCCTGTAAAACGTGGGTGGTAATTTTCGGGAGGTCCTTAAAAGTGTTCATCGTTCCTGCATTAATTAAACACACGACAAATGTAGAAAAATTTGATACGGAACTGTCCGAAATAAATTTCCATGAAGGGGCAGCCATTTTTACCCGGCAGTTTGTGCCGTTTTTTACAGCCTTGAAGACTCCTGTTTTTCAATAAAAGAACTAATGTAAATTATAATAAATTTGCCGCTTTTAAGTTAATCAACCAGAACCAGCAGTTACATGCCTTTTCGACGCGCAATATTCTTGATCTTATGGGTGTTGTTTCCCCTCTTTATGCTGGGACAAACGGCAGTATTAGAGGGTGTCGTCACCGACGAAAACAACAAAGCGGTCGAACTGGCCAACGTGGCCGTGATGGGTGAAAAAAAAGGTACCACAACCGATAGCAAAGGCCACTTCACCCTGGAAGTCCCGGCGGAAAAAGACCTGACGCTGGTCATCAGTTTCATTGGATTTTCCGACAAACACGTCAAGCTCAGGCTGAAAGAGGGCGAACACAAAACCATCAACCCGCAGCTCGTTTACATGACCACCGAACTGCCCGGTTTCGAAGTAAAAGACGAACAGTTGCGCACCGAGAGCATGGTCCGGCTGAACCCGAAAGTGGCACTCGTCACACCCAGCATTTCAGGTGGCGTGATGGATATCATTAAAACCCTGCCGGGGGTTTCATCCAACAATGAAATGAGTTCTCAGTACTCCGTCAGGGGCGGCAACTTCGACGAAAACCTGATCTATGTCAACGACATTGAAATCTACAGGCCCTTTCTGGTAACTGCCGGAGAGCAGGAAGGCATGAGTTTTGTCAACTCCTCGCTGGTTTCATCCCTCCTTTTTTCGGCCGGCGGTTTCGGTGCGGAATACGGCGATAAGATGTCCTCGGTACTGGATGTGAAATACAGAAAACCAACCCGGTTCGGTGGCTACTTCAGCATCAGTTTGCTTGGAGCCGAGCTAAGTTTGGGCGGCACTTCAGCCAACAAAAAATTTACCTATCTGCTGGGCGGGAGGTATAAAACCAACAACTACATCCTGAACAACATCGACACGGAAGGCGAGTATAAAACCAACTTTTACGATTTTCAGTCACAGCTAACCTG
>JAJRWG010000099.1 GCA_024276895.1 Bacteroidota bacterium | reverse complement strand
TTTTTCCTTGACGGCACCATGATTACCCAATGGCAGTTCAGCCTGCAGGCTCAGGGAGACCCGGGCACCAAGCAACTTGGCGGTGTTGACATTTACGGGGGTGCCCCCGCGGGAGACTCCCCTCACTACTTCTTCGATGATATTGAATACATTGTCCTCGTTGAGGGTGTAACTTCACCTTCCATTGATATTGATAACTCTCCCATTTCGGTTGTTCTTGAGCAGGGCGATCAGACCACGGAACAATTCTCAATGGGTAATACCGGCGAGGGAGACCTCGATTACGAAATGGTGGTAACTTATCCGCAGGGTAACAGGGCACTTGACATTCAGCCTGCCGGTTCAACCACACCGAAAAACATGAATCAGGTGCTAATTGCTGATCCTAATTACGTAGGTTCAAACAGCAAGCCAAGTGACGACAGGGAAGTTGTACTGAATTACGACGGCCCCAATTTCTCGGCTATCGGAACTTCTGTTGACTACGAATGGCGTGTAGCTGCCCGCTTCCCCTCCGACATGGTAACACCTTATGTTGGAATGGAGATCACATCGGTAGATGTGTACATCAACGATCCGGGTGATGCTTACAAATTACAGATTTACGGCATGGGATCCTTCAACACACCCGGCCCCGGCGAATTGCTGCTGGAGCAGTCGTTCGACGCAATCGGCGCTTCGTGGAATACCATCACACTGGACACTCCGGTGAAAATTGACGGCCAGAATATCTGGGTTGGTTACTGGTTCACCTCTTTCGGCGGACTTTTCACACCCGGTGTTGACGAAGGCCCCGTTGCAGATGATGGCGACTGGATGGCAGCCGGTCCCGGCTGGAGCCACCTGTCAGATAATCCGGATCTGCAGTACAACTGGAACATCCGTGCTACCCTCACCGGTGAGGCCATGACTCCATGGTTGTCAACCGATCCCAAGTCGGGAACTTTGCAGAAAGACGAGTACATTGATGTTGATGTAATGATTGATGCAACCGGGCTTACTTCCGACCAGTATCAGGGAAAAATCAATGTGAGAAACAATGATCCTGAAAACGAACTGGTGAAGATTACCGTTTTGCTCAACGTAACTGTTGGAATTAACGAAAACGGAGACAAAGAATTTGTTGTGGTTTATCCGAATCCCGCAAAAGATTATCTCCGTATCGGAACCAATGGTGACCTGAAGCATATCCGTATTGTGAATACCATTGGACAAATTGTATTTGAGCGGGAAATGAATCTGTCAAACGTGACCATTCCGACTGTTGGTCTGCAAAAAGGTGTGTACTTTGTACAAATCGAGACCATCCACGGAACAACAACACAAAAGGTTATCATCGAGTAACTAAAATTGTTCGGATACCAAAAAGCCCCGTACTTGCGGGGCTTTTTTTATTTTTGACCACCATGGAAAAACCTAACAACAGCCCTGAGTTCCAGGGCTCGTTTGAGAAGTTCTAAAAGCTGAAGCTGGACGAAATCTATCAGCGCATCAGCAGACCAGTGATTCTTGCCGATCAGTTGAGAGCCCCTGAAAACATGGGATCGGTACTACGGTTGGCAGGAAACATCGGCGCCGGAAAAACCGTGTTCCTTTCTGACATCGCCGGACAGTTTCGTTCCTATAAAATCAAAAAAACCGCCTCCGGTGCATTTGATAAAACGGATTGGGAGATCTCCGGCGGGAATCGCCTGGCTGATTTTGTTCCCGGGGATTAT
Source organism: Bacteroidota bacterium (assembly GCA_024276895.1). Lineage (GTDB taxonomy): Bacteria > Bacteroidota > Bacteroidia > Bacteroidales > F082 > B6-G9. Next base: position 10,943 of record JAJRWG010000099.1, on the reverse strand, counting down.
CAAATTATCGCCCTCGAAACTTCTACGCAGGCACAAAATCTGTTTGACTTTCGTTTTCCCGAAAAATGCGCTTTCCTTGTTGGAAGTGAAGTACATGGAATCAGGCCGGAAATTCTAAACCAGGCCGACCATCAGGTTTACATCCCCATACCCGGACCTGTGTCTTCGCTGAATGTCACCCATGCCCTGAGCATTGCCCTTTTCGAATGGCTGAGGCAGTGGTTTTTAATTTGAAAATGTGCCGGTTCGCTGATGTAATGATGCTCCTCCCGGCCTGCACAGCTCCAGTAAGAGTCTAATAAATTACTTGCAAAACAAAACAACGCTTCCAGGTCCTTCGGACGCTGGAAGGTTGGAAGGTTGTTTGGAAGACGAAAGCTTGTTTTGCTTATTTTTACCGCTTCAAAAATTTAACCTGAAAAAAGAAAATGGAAAAAGTAAAACAGTACATCGAAGAAAATAAAGAAAGGTTCATGGAAGAGCTTTTCGAAGCCATCCGCATCCCATCGGTCAGTTCGCTTTCGGAACACAAAGACGACATGATCAGAATGGCGGAACACTACAGGGAAACGCTGCTGAAAGCAGGGGTTGACAAAGCCGGGGTGATGCCCACTGCGGGTAATCCTGTGGTTTACGCTGAAAAAATCATCGATCCTTCGGCACCTACCGTGTTGGTGTACGCCCACTACGATGTGATGCCCGTTGACCCGATTGAGCTGTGGACAACTCCCCCTTTCGAGCCGGAAATCCGCGATGGCAAGATTTATGCCCGAGGCGCCGACGACGACAAGGGACAGGGTTTTATGCACGTCAAGGCGTTTGAGGCTTTGGTGGCCAACGGCAAACTTCCCGTCAATGTTAAATTTATGATTGAAGGCGAAGAAGAAATCGGTTCGGTCAGCCTGGGTGCATTTTGCGATGCCAACAAAGAAATGCTGAAAGCCGATATTATTTTGGTTTCCGACACAGGGATGATCGCCGAAGACATCCCCTCCATCACTACCGGCCTGCGTGGGCTTGCTTACTGGCAGGTGGAAGTAACCGGCCCCAACCGCGACCTGCACTCCGGACTTTTCGGCGGTGCCGTAGCCAACCCCATCAACGTGCTGGCAAAGATGATTGCAGGCATGACGGATGAAAATAACCGCGTGACCATGCCCGGGTTTTACGACGATGTGCTTGAATCCACGGAACAGGAAAGGGTGTTGCTGAACAAGGCGCCATTCGACAAAGAGGAATACAAAAAAGCCATAGACGTGGAAGAACTGGATGGTGAAAAAGGCTACACCACCATCGAAAGAACCGGCATCCGCCCTTCCTTCGATGTGTGCGGAATCTGGGGCGGTTACACCGGCGAAGGTGCCAAAACGGTTTTGCCGTCCAGGGCCTACGCAAAAATTTCAACCCGCCTGGTACCCAACCAGGATCATGAAAAAATAGCCAAAATGTTCGAGGACTATTTTACAAGCATTGCTCCCAAATCGGTCAAAGTCAGGGTGGAATCACTGCACGGCGGACAGGCTTACGTTTGCCCCATTGACCTGCCGGCATACAAGGCAGCGGAAAAGGCTTTCGAACAGGTTTACGGGAAAACACCCGTTCCCATGCGCAGTGGCGGGAGCATCCCCATCATTTCCACTTTCGAGGAAAAACTGGGCATTAAGTCTGTTTTGATGGGCTTTGGGCTGGAATCGGATGCGATTCACTCACCCAACGAAAATTACCCGGTGATCAATTTCTACAACGGCATCGAAACCATTTGCTGGTTTTACCGGTTTTTTGCTGATGAGTTGAAGTAGGTGGTTGGCAGTCGGCAGTCTTCAGTTGGCAGTCAGCAGTCTTCAGTCAACATTTTTAACACTAATGACGGCCGAAGGCCAAATGACGGCGAAGCCAAATAACACCCAAAGGGCACCTGTCCAGCAACTAAACACCACTTGGCAGTCTTCAGTCGGCAGTCTCCGGTCTCCGGACTTCCGGATTCCAACCCCTCAGTCCTGCGAAACTGAAAAGTCGTCAGACCACTGAAGGATAATCGTTCAATGCTGTAAAAACAAACAATAGTGGTCAGACGACTGCCTACTGGAGGCTGCCGACTGCCGACTGAAGACTACTCTTTCCTCGGCCTGCGTTTGCGTGAACCCGTTTTACCGTCGCCGGTAAATTCTGTTCTTTCGGGTTTGCCCAGGCGCGGTTCGCGACCGTACCACTGTTCTTTTACGGGTTTGTCAGACTGTTTTGTGCGATGTTCCTTTTTATCACCATCCGAACCGTACCCCCGTTTCTTTTCCGGAAAGTCTTTTTTCTCCCACCGTTTTTCGGAATCATCTGACAATTTCCGGCGACTGCTTTCTTTCTTCCAGACGGGTTTCTTGTCGTTGTCCCGGTTGCGTTTATCGTTTTTCCAATCCGGTTTTTCAGCCCGCCGCTTTCCTTTATCGTCTTTTCTCCAGTCCGGTTTGTCGCCCGTGGTGTTCCTGTTTTTCTTCCAGGATTGTTTTTCTTCGTCACTCATGTACTTGCCTTTTTTACTACCGGCGTACATTTCGAACTTGACAAAGCGGGTTTCGATGGGACCGTTGTACAAAGGAATTTTTTTTGAAGGGCGAAGCCCGATAAATTTCATCGAGTCGAAACTGGAGCTGATAATCCAGGCTTCAAAACCCTGGAAGTTGTTTTTCAGCACATCGCCGATGCCGCGGTACAAATCCCTGATGTCGCCCCTTTCTTCAAGGCGTTTCCCGTAGGGCGGGTTGAACACGAGTATCCCTTCTTCTTTCTCCGGCCTAACGGCATCAAAGTACATCACCTTGATTTCGACGTCCTTGTGCAGCCCTGCCTTTTTCAGGTTTCGCTTTGCGATACCGACGGCTTTTTCGGAACGGTCGGAGGCAAAAATCCGGCATTCGGGCTCAAGCATTTGATCATTGGCTTTCTGTTTGATGTTGTTCCACAGTTCTTCGTCAAAACCGTCCCAATTCATAAAAGCAAAAGAATCGCGGTAGTACCCGGCAGGAATATTGGATGCCAGCATAGCCGCTTCGATGGCGATGGTTCCCGATCCGCACATAGGGTCGTAGAAATCTTTTTCCCCTTTCCAGCCGGTCAGTTGGATCATGCCTGCTGCCAGCACTTCGTTGATGGGTGCTTTGTCAGCACCAATGCGGTAGCCGCGCTGGTGGAGCGAGTGCCCCGAACTGTCAAGCGAAAGAGTGCACACATCCTGGTTGATGTGTACGTCGATAAAAATGTCTGCATTTTCCTTGCTCACCCAGGGGCGCTTTCCCGTCAGCTCACGAAACTGGTCCACGATGGCATCCTTCACACGCAGGCTCGCAAATTGCGAATGGTCGAGGCTGGAATGAAACAAATTGGCATCGACCGAGAAAGTCTGGGTCACGTTAAAAACCTTGCTCCAGTTAATTTTTTTCGTCTTTTCGTACAACTGCACATCGTCCTTAACTTCGAAAACACCGACGGGCTTTAAAATACGCAAGGCTGTCCGCAACTGGTAGTTGGCTTTGAGAAGAAGGGATTCATCACCCCTGAACTGTACGCCACGTTTGATGATCTTCACATCCCTGGCGCCGATGGACTTGAGCTCTTGAGCCAGCACCTCTTCAAGTCCGGCAAAGGTTTTGGCGGTGAAGTCCATCCCCTGTTCGTATTCAGTAATATTTTCCATTTTGAGACGGCGAAATTACTTATTTTCGCAAAGCGGGAAACCGTTCTTACTCACTAACTCGTTTCAAATGACCATTCATGAAGCACAGCAGCGGGTTGATCACTGGATTAACACCACCGGGATACGCTATTTTAACGAATTGACCAACATGGCCATCCTTACCGAGGAGGTGGGCGAAGTGGCACGCATCATCGCCCGGAAGTACGGGGAACAGTCGTTTAAGCAGTCGGACGAAAAATACGACCTGGCAGACGAAATGGCGGATGTGTTTTTCGTGCTGATATGCCTGGCCAACCAAACCGGCATTGACCTGACTGATGCCCTGGAGAAAAACCTGCTGAAAAAAGAAAAACGTGACAAAGACAGACACAAAAACAACGAAAAGTTAAAAGGCTGACTCTTTCAAATGCCTGAAAACATACCTGTTTACAAAATTTATATTTGCGGATTTAAGCTATAGCGATGCTCAGAATTAATTTGTTTCTTTTTACCCTGCTTTTTGTGGTCGCCACGCAGGCCCAGGTCGTGGTGGTGAAAGGCATCGTGAAGGACAAGAGAAGCAAAGAACCACTGGCTTTCGTTAACATCACAACCGTTGATGGTGACAGGGGCGTAACAACCGACATCGACGGAAAGTTCACCATCGGGCTGAAGGAGGGCAGTTGTTGCCTGAAACTCACTTACGTGGGCTACGAACCCCTGGAATACACCATCAGGCCTTCCAAAAAATTACAGGAAATCCTGATGAAGGAAAAGCCCTACCAACTCAGTGAAGTTGAAATTTTTCCGGGAGAAAACCCTGCCCACCGCATCATCAACAATGTGATTAAAAACCGTGACCTGAACAATCCCGAGAAACTCGAATCGTTTACCTACACTTCCTACGACAAAATGATTGTCACCATTGATGCCGATTCGCTTTTCCTCAAAGATACCAGCCTGCTTGACAGCAGCGAAAGAAAGCTCAAACAGTTTATGGAAAAGCAGGATGTTTTCATCATGGAAACGGTTACCGAACGCAAGTACCGTTCACCCGGCCTTAACCAGGAAACCGTACTGGCTACACGCGTGTCGGGTCTGAAAAACCCTGTCATCGCCTTTATGATCTCCCAACTTCAATCCACTTCGTTCTACGATGAACTCATCAGCATTGCCGGAAAAAATTACATCAATCCCATCAGCAAGGGTAGCATAAAAAAGTATTTCTTTTTAATTGAGGACACCACTTACACCCCTGAAAACGACACTGTTTTCATCATCTCGTTCAGGCCGGGGCGGAATACCAAATTCGATGGCATGAAAGGGTTTCTGTACATCAACACCAACCGCTGGGCTATCCAGAATGTGAAGGCCGAACCGCCGCAGGATTCCATGGGGATCGTCGTTAAAATCCAGCAGGCTTATGAGTTTATCCATGACCACTGGTTTCCGGTGCAACTTAACACCGATGTCATATTTACCCCCATGCAGGCAAAGGCCGGAAACACCACCTACAATCTGGTTGGGAAAGGCCGGTCCTACATCCGTGACATCGACCTCTGCCCTGCTTTGAAGAAACGTGAATTCGGCTACCACGAAGTGGAAATTGAACCGGATGCAACCAAAAAGAAAGGGGAATTTTGGGACCAGTACCGCGTGGACAACCTCACAGCCCGTGAGTTGGAAACCTACCGCGTGATCGATTCCATCGGGAAATAACAAAACTTCGACAAGATGGCCTCCACCATGCAAACCCTGCTCATCGGAAAAATTCCCCTGTGGATTTTCGACCTGGACCTGGGTCAAATCATCCGCTACAACGGTTACGAAGGCTTTTACCTGGGCCTGGGCCTGCACACCAACGACCGTTTTTCAAAAACCGTAAAACTGGGCGGTTTTGTGGGTTACGGCTTCAAAGACAAAAAGGTCAAATACGGTGGCGACATTGATGTAAAAGTGCACAAACGCTCCGAATCGGTCGTCCGTCTTGAAGCCTACAACACGGTAACGGCAAGCGGCGATGTGGTGTTTTTCGACGACAGATTCAAGCCCTGGAAAACAGATAACTTTTACCGGTTTTTTATCCGGAGGATGAATCCTACCATCGGCGGCCAATTGTCCTATTCATTCAGACTGAGGCCGCTGCGCGATTTCAAGTGGAACCTGGGTTTACGCATCGAAAATAAAGACGCTTACCAGGACTACTATTTCGGTACTGCCGATAACCAGTTGCTCCATGCCAAAACGGAGTTCAATTTTACCGAGGCCATGATCGGTTTCCGGTTTACTTTTCGTGAAAGGGTCATCGAGACAACCAAAGGACAGATTTCATTCGGTTCGAAATATCCCGTGGTCTGGCTGAACTACAGCAGGGGCATTACCGGTTTTTTGAACGGAGAATTTGCTTTCGACCGCTTCGACCTGAAAATCGAAGGTGCCAAACACTTCAAGTACCTGGGTGATTTTTCGTTCAGGCTGATGGCCGGAATTATCCTGGGCAACCTGCCTGCAAGCAATCTTTACGACGGACGAGGCACCTACCGCGGATTTGCCCTCTACGCCCCTTTCAGCTTTGGTACCATGCGCACCAACGAATTCCTTTCGGACCGTTACGTATCCCTTTTTCTGAGCCACAATTTCGGCAAATTGCTGTTCAAGGAAGGAAAGTTGTTTAACCCGCAGTTTATGCTGGTAACCAACATCGCTTTCGGTTCGCTGGGCAATACCGAAAACCATCATAACTATGACTTCGACACACTGGAGAAAGGCTACTACGAGTCGGGCGTGCTCATCAGGAAAATCCTCGACTTCAGTGTGTACGATCTGGGCGTTGGTGTCATGTACCGCTACGGCCCTTACGGTTTCGACAATGTTTCGAAAAATTTTGCTTATACAGTCAGCATTTTTTACGGCTTTTGAAGTTAAAATGATTTTTGCTATTTTTACAGTGTGGAAAACTACTGTTGACAGACCATGAATGAATCCCTGCTAAAATATCTGAAACCGCTGACAGGCCTGATCATTGCAATATTTATGGTTTGGTACTTTTCTGACATTGTTGCCTACGTGCTGATTGCCATCATTATGTCAATGATAGGAACGCCGATAATGAAACAGCTTGGCAAAATCAAGATCAGAAAGAAGCCGGTGCCCCGTGCCCTGGCCGCTGCCACCACCCTCCTTTTGATGATCTTGGTGATCGTGGGGATCATCCTGATCTTTGTTCCGCTGATCATCAAACAGGCTAACCTGATCACATCCATTGATGTAGATTCCCTGACCAGCTACTACAAAGAACCCATCGAACGGATCAATGAATTTCTGATACAGTACAATGTTTTGGAATCGAAAGAAACCATCGCCCAGAATATACAATCAAAGCTTTTTAAGCTCTTCGACCTTTCACTGTTTACCGATTTCTTCGCCAACCTTGTTTCGGCAACAGGATCGGTTTTCATGGGCATCTTTATCGTTCTTTTTCTTACTTATTATTCGATAGTTGACAGCGGTATCTGGAGAGATATCATCCTGATGCTAACCCCAGAAGAATACGTTGGCAACATGAAGAACATTTTGCACGACTCCAAAGAATTGCTCATCCGGTATTTCAGGGGCCTCATGCTGGAGGTCATCATTATGATGACCATTGAATCAACAGTCCTGCTGTTTTTTGGGATTCCAAATGCCTTGCTGATTGGGTTCTTTGGCGGGCTGATGAACATCATCCCGTATTTGGGACCGCTGATCGGGGCCTCACTAGGTGTGGTGCTTGTGATTTTATCGGAGATCAGTGTGGGAAATTACCAGGAATTACTGCCAAGCGTCATCATTGTTCTGGCAGTTTTTGCTGGTGCAAATCTCATTGACAACATCATCCTTCAGCCGCAGATTTATTCCAAAAGTGTTAAATCTCATCCTGTTGAAGTATTCCTGGCAATTATTTTTGGCGGGAGAATTGCCGGCATTGCCGGCATGGTACTTGCCATCCCTACTTATACCGTCATCAAAGTGGTTGCCCGACAGTTTATGCAACACATGAAGCTGGTAAAATTTTTAACGCGGGAGATGTAACATTTTGCTCCGAAAAGCGTTTAAAATAGACGCATTAACCCTAAAATTATAAGACATGAGTGATAACAGTTCAAGTTCAGGATTTGCCTTTATTGCAGGGCTCGTTGTAGGTGCTGCTGTAGGAGCAATCAGCGGCCTGCTTTTCGCCCCCGAAACGGGTGAGGAAACACGCAAAAAATTAGCCGTTAAATCGAAAGAATTTGCTGACGATTTCAACGACAAGTTTGAAGAATTCAAAAACACCGTAACCGATGTACTGGACGACGTGAAGAAAACCGGAGCAACAGTACTGGAGGATGTGAAAAAAGTCAGTACCGAAGTACTGGACGATGTGAAAAAAACAGGGGCTGATTTGTTGGATGATGTAAAGAAAGCCAAGTCCGGGGCAAAAGAAGCCTAAGTACCCCCCCTGATGATGGAAGACACAGATTTTGGTGCACCCTTACAGGAAGCATTTGAAAGTTTAAAGGATTATTTCGACCAGCTTCTTGAGTACAACAAGCTGGTAATGGGCAAGAAAGCAGGTGAGTTTTTTGCCTTTACCATGCTTTTTGTCTGGCTGGGATTATTGGCTGCACTGATCCTGGTTTTCCTTTCATTTGCATTTGTGTGGTGGTTTTCCGGCATGGGCTTCGGCGAAACCTATGTCGGTTACCTGATTGTTTCCTTGTTTTATTTTTTGCTCGGACTGCTGATTTTCATCTACCGGGAAAAACTGATCTTTAACCCCATCAGGAAACTGCTTGGCAACATTCTGTACGAAGACGATGAGGAAGAAGCCGACGAAGCTATACACTTCAGCACCAAAGAACTGCTTGACCACAAGATCATCAAATCGAAAAAAAGCCTGCAGTACAAAGAGGCCGAAATGAAGAAGCATTTTTCAGGGCTGGGCGAAACCTACACCTTTTCGAGCATTTCCCAAAAACTTTTTAAAACTGCCTACCAGTCGATAATGACGACAAGCAACATCGCACGGTTTACTTATCTGTTGGTCAGAAAACTGAAAAGCGGGAAGAAGAAAAAACACAAGGAAATCACATAATGCTTCTTTGAAAGGAAGCTTTCTGATTTTTAAACGGTCAGAATATCCTGTTCCTTCAGTTCCAGAAGTTCATCAATCCGGGCAATGTACTTGTCAGTGAGTTTCTGGATTTCGGCCATCAGGTGTTTGGCATCATCCTCGGGCAGGCCTTCTTTTTCCATTTTTTTGGCTTCATCATTGGCATGACGCCGGGCGTTCCGAACACCGATTTTGGTGTCTTCGGCTGCTGTCTTGGCCTGTTTTGCCAGTTCCCTTCTCCGTTCCTCGGTCAATGGCGGCACATTGATACGCAATATTTCGCCTTCGTTCTGGGGGTTAAAACCCAGGTTGGCATTCAGGATGGCTTTTTCGATTTCGTGGATGGTGCTCTTGTCGAATGGCTGGACGATGATCTGCCTGGCGTCGGGCGTGTTGATGTTGGCCGTCTGCTCAATGGGTGTTGACACACCATAGTAGTCAACCCTAACACCCTGTAACATGGAAGGGCTTGCTTTCCCAGCCCTGATTTTCTGAAATTCTTTTTTCAGGTGCTCGATGGCATGGTCCATTTTCTCTTCCGCTTCATCGAAACATAATTGGGCATCATCAGTCATGGCGCTTTCATTTTAGTGATTGCACAAATTTAGTATTTATCAGAATTACCTGAAGTGCCGGGAAGAGAAAGAATAAAAAAATTATTAACAAGCTCCGTAACGCTGTCAGGACACCAGGGTGCCGATGGGTTCGCCTTTGACTACCTTCAGCAGGTTTCCCCTGATATTCATGTCAAAGACGAGAATGGGCAGTTTATTTTCCATGCAAAGCGTGAATGCAGTCATGTCCATGATTTTCAGTTGTTTCCGGTAGGCTTCGTCAAAACTCAGGCGCTCATATTTGACGGCATCGGGGTCTTTTTCAGGATCGGCAGTGTAAACGCCATCCACACGGGTTCCTTTCAGCAGCACGTCGGCACCAATTTCCACTGCACGCAGGGCCGAGGCCGTGTCGGTGGTAAAGAATGGGTTGCCCGTCCCGCCTGCAATGATCACCACCTTCCCCTCATCCAGGTACTTCTTTGCCTTTCTCCCACTGGTGGATTCGGCAATGCGGTCGATGAACAATCCCGAAAGCAGCTTGGTTTTCATGCCTTGCTTTTCAAGTTCACCCTGAAGGGCCATCGAGTTGATCACCGTTGCCAGCATCCCCATGTAATCGCCCTGAACGCGGTCGAAGCCCCGGGCTGCGCCTTCCAAACCCCTGAAGATATTACCACCACCAATGACGACGGCTACCCGGACATTTTGCTCAACCACCTGCTTAATTTCATCACAGTAAATGGTGAGTGTTTTGGGATCAATTCCATACTGGCCGTTTCCCATTAGTGCTTCGCCACTTAATTTTAAAAGTACTTTTTTGTATTTCATGCTGATGTGATTAAATCGTTACTAAAACCAGAACCCCAGGTTGACAAAACCTGAGATGCCATAAACATTAGAGCCCATTAGCGAAAGTTCAACCGGGCCGATAAAACTGTTGTAACTTAAGGTCAAACCGTACCCGAAAATAAGATTATTCGGTTCAAACATATCGGCCAGGAACCATTCGTTTGCACCAAAATCTGCCCGTAAAGTAGCATAAAGCTTTGGCAGGAAATTGTACTGAAGTTTTGCCCTTATTATCGCCTGGTACATTCCAATTTCTTGGGAGAACTTCACGCCGGCAAATTCTGTAAAGCCGTGTACGTAATTTGTTGGCACAAGCCCCCCGGTATAAAACCAATGTTGTATTGGAGAGGATGGAAACAGTTGGGCGTTAAACGGAATGTCAGATGAATAAGGGAGCCCCTTAATATAAGTTCCCCCCAAAAACAAGGCGGGCCTGAACACAAATTTTTTCGACAAAGGGAAACTCTCTTCAAAGTTAAACCAGAATACCAGCGAATTATTAAAAAAGTCTTTTATCCAGGCATCAGATATGGGCATCACATATTCTACCCTGAACTCCGAAACGATGCCCTTTGTTGAAAAATAAGGTTTGTTCCGCGTATCGGTGTTAAAAGCAAAGAAAATGTTGCCGTAGGCATTAAAATCACTTAACTCTTCCAAGTCCTGATCAAATATTTCTGATTTGAACCGGAAATATTCAAAATTGCCCCCAAGCCTGAAACTAATATCGTTTCTCAGA
>JAJRWG010000098.1 GCA_024276895.1 Bacteroidota bacterium | reverse complement strand
GCCGAAATCATCCGCCACATGCGTCCCACACTTAGCGAACTGGGAGAGTACGACGGCACGGCCTTGATGGAATTCAAAACCCGGAAGGAAATCATCTACCGCATCAAAAACGAAACGGCCTGCACCTACGAGGTGGACGACACTCCGCCTTTTCCCATGAATCGCGAAGCAATGCAAATTGCACTGCAAATTTCGCTCTTGTCCAAACTGAACGTGGTGGGTGAGGTTCACATTACCCGCAAGCAGTACCTTGACGGCAGTATCCCCACGGGTTTTCAGCGGACCGCTATCATTGGTGTGGAAGGCGAGCTGGAACTGCCTCACAAAAAAATTAGGCTCATCCAGTTGAGCATCGAGGAAGACTCCTGCCGCGAGATTTCCGACATCGGCCACGTCCGTGTTTACAAAACCGACCGGCTGGGCATGCCGCTCATCGAAACGGTTACCTACCCCGACTGTGTGAATCCCGACGAGGTGATGGAAACCTGCAACTACATCCGTTTTCTGAACCGCAGTACCGGTAAGGTGCGGACGGGCATGGGCGCCGGCCGCCAGGACGTGAACGTCAGTTGCCGCGGTGGCTCGCGCGTGGAAATCAAGGGCGTGGCACACACCAAATGGATACCCGAACTCACACACAACGAGGCCTTCCGACAGTGGTCGCTGCTGCTGCTGCGCAAAATGCTCAGGGAAAGGGTGCCCAATCCGAAGAAGTGGAAGATCAAAAAACTGGTACTGAACGACAATGCCTTACCGGCAAACAAAACACTGAAAAAGGTGGGAAAAGCCGGAATGAAGATTGTGGCCGTCAACCTGCCGCATTTTCAGGGCGCCCTGTCGTGGTTCACCCAGCCCGGAAAAATGTTTGCCAACGAGATCACCGACCGGCTGAAGGTGATCGCCTGTCTGGAAAAACCCAATATGTTTCACTCGGAGGAGCTTTCACCGGGACTGAAGAAAAAAGACTGGAAAGCCGTTGCCACCCTTCTCTAAGCAAAAGAAAATGACGCGCAGATCGTGTTCTGGGGGCCGGAAGAAGACATCGCCACCGCCCTGGAAACCATCGAAGAACGCTGCCTGATGGCTTTCGACGGCATCCCCGAGGAAACCCGCAAGTCGCTACCCGACGGCACCACCATCTTCGAGCGGGTGCTCCCCGGTGCCGACCGCATGTATCCCGACACCGACTCGGCGCCCATCCCTCTGGAAGACGATTACATCCAAAAACTCAGCAAAAACCTGCCGACGGACATCATCGAACGGTACCGCAAGATGAAAAAGTGGGGCATCCCCGAAGACACCTACACCTACATCTTTTCGCGGAACCTGTTCCCGCTCATCGAACGGCTTGTCAACGAGCTGAAACTGCAACCGGTCTTCGCGGGAACCTTCATCGGCCACACCCTGAAATCCGCCGAAGGCAAAACAAAATCGCGTTGTGACGACGGACAGCTTTTCAGGCTGTTTGCCTACCTCAACAAAAATAAACTGCATCCCCGGCTGGCGGAAAGCATGCTTCCCGAAATGATCGCCCATCCGAAAATGGATTTCGATTCGATTTTGACCGCCATCAAATTCAGGCGGGTGGACAGGGAAGAAATCGTCAGCAGAATTCAGCTGCTGAAAGAGAAATTTGATACCCGCAACAAAAGCGGAAACGAAACCGACTACAAAAACTGGACGATGGGACAACTCCGCCACATCGCCATCGGAAATATTGATTTATCGGAACTAAGTAAAATGATTTATCCATTTAGTCATTCAATCATTTAATCATTCACGCATTAAAAAATGAGCAACGATATTTTTCATGGATACAAAGGCGATGCGCTGGAAGTGCTGAAGAAGTACAAGGTCAGGGTGTGGGGCACCACCAGGGTGGAGACCACCCGCGGGACTTTTGAAGGGACGGTTTTGCCCAGGGCAGAGAACGATGACGACCAGCACATCGTAATAAAAATCATCACCGGCTACAACATCGGCATCGACATCCGAACCATCACGGGGATGAAAGAAACAGGCTACAAAAAAGCCAACTACAAAATCCCCGAGAAGGAATTTCCCTACACCGAAGGGCTTCCCAAAGTGAAACTCTTCGGTACCGGCGGTACCATTGCTTCGCGGCTCGATTACCGCACGGGTGCCGTCATCCCTGCTTTTTCTCCCGGCGAACTCTACGGCGCCGTGCCCGAGCTGGCCGACATCTGCAACCTGGAAACCGAAAAGGTCTTTGCCGTTTTCAGCGAGAACATGGGACCGAAACAGTACATGGCCCTGGCCAAAGCCATCGGCAAGGAAATCGAGAACGGCATCGACGGCATCGTCATCGGTCACGGTACCGACACCCTGCACCACACGGGCGCAGCCCTCACCTTCATGTGCCAGAACCTGCCCGTTCCGGTTGTGCTTGTGGGCTCGCAGCGCTCCTCTGACCGCCCCAGCTCCGATGCGGCCCTCAACCTGATGCATGCCATGAAAGCCGCCGGCGAGTCGGACATCGCCGAGGTGATGGTGTGCATGTTCGGGCCTACGTCCGACGAATACGGGCTGCTGCACAAAGGCACCCGCGTGCGCAAAATGCATTCTTCCTACCGCTCCACCTTCCGCACCATCGGCGACACGCCGCTGGCAACCATCAGCCGCAAGGAAATCGTTCCCATCAAAAAGAATTACAACCGTCGCCGCGCCGATAGAAACGTGAAAATACTGCCCTACTTTTCCGATAAAGTGACCATGCTTTACTACTACCCCCACATGCATCCCGATGTGCTGGATGCCATGGTGGACAAGGGCTACGAAGGAATTATCTTCGTGGGGACAGGCCTGGGCCACGTCAACAAAGAGCTTTACCCCGCCATCGAAAGGGCACAGAAAAAAGGCGTCCACATGTACATGACCCTGCAAACGCTGTGGGGCTACGTCCACATGTTTGTGTACGACACCGGTCGCGACATGATGGCCAAAGGCATCATCCCCGCGGGAAACATGCTCCCCGAAGTGGCATGGGTTAAACTAAGCTGGATCCTGGGGCAGACCAAAGACCCGGAAAAGGTGAAAGAAATGATGCTCACGCCCGTCAACGACGAAATTACCCTGCGCGAACCCTACAACGGCTACCTAGTGTACCAGGGCGGCGTGCCCGAGGTGGAGGAGTTTGTGCGGAACGTCCACAAGTAACTGGTTAACCGGGGTGATGGGACCAGTGTGGTGATGCGGACAGTTCCTGCGGATACTATCTGGTCTTGTACTTTTTAATCATCATCCGGCAAAGCGGCCCGCCAACCTTTGTTCAGTTTTTCTGACAGCATTTTTACAATTGTGTCATTTTCTTCCTGCCCTGCAACGTTGGTGTTTTCCAGTGGATCGTTTTGATGGTCGTAGAGTTCCCGTCCGGTACGCTCACCCCAGGTGTTGGTTTCCTTGTCCCAGGCGTGCCACTCCACGTAACGGTAGCGGTCGGTGCGCATGGTGTAGCCCATGAACTGCCGTCCCTCGTAGCCTTCGGCCAGGGGCCCGAAACGTCACTGCAAAAACTGACTGAAGGCCGCCGTCTTCCAGGTTTTTCCGGGATCATCCAGTAAGGGAGCCGCACTCAACCCCTGCAGATGGCCCGGAACAGGCAATCCGGCCAGCTCGCAAAGGGTGGGAAAAATATCCACGAACTCGGTGAGGGCATTGGAGATCTGCCCTTTGGCACCAACTTTGGCTCCGGCAAAGATCATGGGTACGCGGGTGTCGATCTCGTAATTGGTTTGCTTGCACCAGGCGTTGTGTTCGCCCAGTTTCCAGCCGTGGTCGCCCCAGATGACGATGAGGGTGTTGTCGTAAAGCCCAAGCTTTTTCAGTCCTTCCACCAGCCTGCCGATTTGCGCGTCGATGTACGACACGCTGGCATAGTAACCGTGTTTCAGCAGTTGCTGCCGCTCTTTTTCCAGCGAACCTTCCTCGGGGTAAGGCAGGTCGCGGAAGTCCTCGTAGCCCCGCAATTCCCGCCCGCGGTTCATGGCGTAAGGCAGGCTGTTTTCCGGCAGGAACTGGTTTCCGGCCAGGGGCATCTTTTCGCGCTCGTACAAATCCCAGTATTTTTTGGGTGCGTTGAACGGCAGGTGTGGACGGTAGTAGCCCACCGCCATGAAAAAGGGCTGATCCTGTCCGGCCAGCGCTTCCATTTTTTTCAGTGCAGCGGTGGTTTGCGCACCGTCGAAGTAAGCATCGTCATCCACATCGGCAACTTCGGTGACCACGGTTTTGATGTACCAGTGCCCCAGCTGGTCGATGCGGTAGATACCTTTCTCGATGTAAGCTTGCTTTTTGGCTTCCACTTTTTGCAGGTTTTCTTCGGTCAGGTACACGGCGTCGGGGTCGAAGGGAAAACCGTCCACGTGTGGTTTTTCCGTCCACGAAACGGTGTCGGGAAAAATGTTGTGGAAAATCTTGCCGATGCCCCAGACGTAGTAGCCGTTTTGTTTAAAGTATTGCGGAAGGGTGACCGCATCGGGCAAAGTGTGGCGAAACTGAGTGCGTAAGTCTGAAACCCTGAGGGTGTCGGGACGCAGTCCGGTGAGCAGGCTCACCCGCGAAGGATTGCACACGGCCTGCTGGCAGTAAGTACGGTTGAAAACCACACCGTCTTCGGCCAGTTTGTCGATGTTGGGGCTGACGACCACCGTGTCGCCGTAGCAGCCCAGATCGGGCCGCAGGTCATCCACGGGAATGAAAAGGATATTGGGCCGTGACGGGGCTTCCTGCCTGGCTGTGCAGGAAAGCAAAAGCGCCGCGACCACGGCAAGCAGTAAAAAGTTGATTTTTTTCATTTGTTTATGATTTTGTAACTTGTTAATCATACTTGTTTTAACCAGCTCCTCTCCCGGAAGACCCGCCTATCAACTGCCTGGTTGAGCCATTCGGACAGGGACGGGCAGGAGTCGGGGGTGGGTTGTATTTTTTTCATTTCTTTTTTTTGACCCACCCCTGAGCCCCTCCACGGAGGGGAATAGATTATTGATCAGTTTGACGTATTCATTTTTATCTGTAGAATTTTTCCGGCCGCTGCTCCCCCTCCGGTGTGCGGCCTGCCGTAAGGGCCGCATGTGGCGTCAATCACCAATGTCTATCTGTGTCAGTTTCATCCGTCAGGAATGTTTCATGCCAATGCTTGTTGAAATTATCATTGCGCAAATTGTTTCACCAGGCCTGCAAAAGCCCGGATGTCCTCTTCCGTGGTGTCCCACGAACACATCAGCCGCACTTCCTTGCGCCGGCTTTCTCCCGCAGGCGATTCGTTCCACACGTGGAAAAAATAATGTTTTTGCAGATGGGAGATCAGCTCCACCGGCATGAGGACAAACACCCCGTTGGCACGTACTTCCTGCGTGATTTTCAGTTGGGGAAAGAGCTGCAATGCGGCCGCCAGTTTACGGGCCATACCATTGGCTGTCAGCGCGTTCTTCTTCCAGAGGTCATCCGTCAGGTAACGGTCGAACTGCGCCGCGATGTAACGCATCTTGGAATGCAGTTGCATCCCCTGTTTGCGCAGGTATTCAAAGTCTTTGGAAAGTTCCTTTTTCAGGAACACCACCGTTTCGCCGAACATCAGCCCGTTTTTGGTGCCGCCGAAAGAAAGCACGTCCACACCGGTGTCGGTGAGGAGGCTTTTGAAGCCGGTGTTGAGGGCCACGACGGCATTGGCAATGCGGGCACCGTCCACATGCAGGTACAAGCCGTTGGCATGGGCGAAAGCGGCCAGCACGCGGATTTCCTCCGCCGTGTAAACCGTACCCATTTCCGTAACCTGCGAAATGCTGATGACCTTTGGCTGTGCATGGTGCTGAAAGCCGAAACTCTTGAAAAAAGGCTCCACCTGAGCGGGACGGATTTTCCCGTCTTCGGTTTGGATTTCCAGGATTTTGCTGCCCATGAATTTTTCGGGTGCGGCGCATTCGTCTTCGTTGAGGTGGGCCGTTGCGGCGGAAACCACAGCATGGTACGAACGCATCAGCTGACTAACACCCAGCACGTTGGCGGCAGTGCCGTTGTACACGAAGAAAACAGCGATTTGCTCACCAAAGATGTTTTTGAATTTTTCGATGGCTGCGCCGGTCACAGGATCTTCCAACTCGCCGTAAGCCGGGTTGTGACCTGCATTGACCCGCGTAAGGGTTTCCATGACCTCGGGACAAACTCCCGACCAGTTGTCGCTGGCAAATGATTTGTTGATGCTCATCTTCGATTGGCTTTACTCATTAATTACAGGCTAAAAGTACGGTAAAAATCGATTGGGAGGAAAACGGGAGTTTGAAGACCGGAGATGGAAACCTCTACTAAGCCCCCATCTCCTTTGTCGAAAGCAGGCCGCAGGCGGCGTCGATGTCCTGGCCGCGGGAGGCACGGACGGTGGTGGTGATGCCTTTGGCGTTGAGGGCTTCTTTGAAAGCCATGAGCCGTTCTTCGTCGGTGCCTTCCAGCGAAGTGCCGGGAATGGGATGGAAACGGATGAGGTTGATGCGGCAGCGAAGACCGTTGAGCAGGCGTGCCAGTTCTTTGACGTGGCGCGGGGTGTCGTTCTGCTCTTTGAAGACGATGTACTCAAACGAAATGCGCCGCTGGTTCTCGAAACTGAAGCCTTTGAGGGTATCCACCACCTGCTGCAAGGGGTATTCCGCATCGATCGGCATCAGCAGCTTGCGCTCCTCATCAAAAGGGGTGTGCAGGCTTACGGCCAGGTGGCAGTTACTGTGTTCCGCAAATATTTTCATGGCCGGCACGATGCCGATGGTTGAAACGGTGATGCGCCGCGGGCTCCAGCCGAAGCCCCAGTCGGCGGTAAGGATTTGCAGGCTTTTCATCACGGCGTCGAGGTTGTCCAGCGGTTCGCCCATGCCCATGTACACCAGGTTGGTCAGTCTTCCGGATTCGGGAATGCTGCGCACCTGGTTGAGGATTTCGCCGGCGGTGAGTTGTCCCTGAAGGCCCTGCCTTCCCGTCATGCAAAACAGGCAGCGGCGTTTGCAGCCCACCTGCGACGAAAGGCAAAGGGTGGCCCGCCTGCCTTCGGGAATGTAAGCCGACTCGATGAAACGTCCGGGTTGCACTTCAAAAAGATACTTTTTGGTGCCGTCGGTCGACTCCTGTACATTGCCGTACGGCTTCAGCCCCATTCCGTAGCTCTCTTCCAGCAAGGCCCTTGCCTTTTTCGACAGGTTGCTCATCCCGGCAATGTCAGTAATTTCCTTTTTGTAAAGCCAATCGGTGATCTGCCTAGCGGTAAATCCGGGCAGCCCGAGCGTGTCGGTGATTTGACGGATTTCCGAAAGCGTTTTTCCGAAGAGGGCTTCTTTCATGGCAGGGCGATTGTTTCGCATCGGCAAAATTAGTGTTAATTTCGTCAGTGGTGATCCGAAGAATTTTCGTCCGCCAAGACCGGCCGGAAAAATGAAAGTCCGCTTCCTCCGGAACCTGCCCATTGAAAGTCCCGCTTACATGGCGCGGAGGGCGCGCGGGAAACATCCTGAAATGTTGCTTCGCGCCCTGTCGCTGCGCCTGGCCTGCAGGGGTTTGCCGGTTCAGCTTTTTTTGTCGAGGATGCGGATTTCGCTTGCCACAACTTCGGTGAAGTACCTTTTGTTGCCGTCTTTGTCTTCGTAGCTGCCGTGGGTCAGTTTGCCCTGCAGGGCGATTTCCCGGCCTTTGGACAGGTAGTCGGTAACGACCTTTGCCGTTTTGCCGAAAGCCACGATGTTGTGCCACTGGGTTTCTTCCACTTTTTTCCCGTCCTTGTCTTTGTAGTAGTCGGTTGTGGCCAGCGAAAAGGTGGCTTTGGTGTTGCCGTTCTCGAAGGTGAAGGTTTTGGGGTCTGCCCCCAGGCGTCCGATCAGTCGTACTGAATTTGTTAAAGTTGTCATGGTACTTAATTTTTAAGTGAGTAAATAGTTTGTTTAAAGGATTCGATACGGTGTCATTGTGTTCACAATCAGAATCTGATGCAAAACTACAGCAGCCATTTTGCACAAGTCGGTTAATAAGCGTTTAGTTCCGTTTAATTTTCGTTTATAAACGGTTAAATCGGTTATTGATCAATTTGACAGCGAGTTAGAAATTTAAGATTTTTGCTGGGGGATTGTTTATATTTGTCCGTTGGCATGCATTAGATAAACCATTAAACATAATATGATATGAAAGAGTTAATTAAAAATAAATTAGAAAAATATGAGTATAAATAGGCTCTGCTGACTTTCTCTCAAACAAAATTAACAAAAAGCGCAAGCCATGGATGCAAGAACTGTTCTGAGATTTGTTTTCTGTAGGATTTCAGCCATTTTATTGCGTATTTCAAAAAAGGCACAAAAAAACCAGGGTATT
>JAJRWG010000097.1 GCA_024276895.1 Bacteroidota bacterium | reverse complement strand
GTTGATCATAAATGCAAGGGTTTTGATATAAAAATACAACAAACCTTGCATTTACAACCCATTAAACAAGCTAAGTTATCAACATATTGGATTGAATATCAACGGGTAAAATGGGGGATTTTGGAAAATCAGCAGAGCCTATGGATATCAGGGAACGGCTTAAAAAAATATTGAAGCAGGTGAACAATGAGTTAACTGTGGAATTCAAATCCATTATCAAGGATATTAACCAAAGTCAGAAAACGGAAAAAGACTGGGAACTTTTCAAAAAATATTATGAAAGTGTCAACAAAGATTTTAACCGGAAACTGAGCAAAATAAACAACAATCTGAGCACGCACGATTACAGGCTCGCGGTCTTAATCAGCCTGAGTTTGAATATTAAAGAAACCGCCGCCTTATTGAATATCTCGCCCGCCAGAGTTAAAATTGCCCGCCACCGATTACGAGCAAGGTTGAACGTCAGAAAGGGGGAAGACCTTTACGCTTTTTTAAGCGGGTTGTAATGCGGCATCCATTTACAAAACCAACAATTTGCCGGAAGCGGCCAGGCGTTTGTTTTGTTCCAAACGAAAAAAGTAAAGTCCGCTTTTGAGCTGGGCGCGATGGATAGTAACAGTTTCGGAGGTGATGTTGTCGTAGGACTGAACCATTCTCCCGTCGGCGCTGAAAATGCGCAATTGAAATTCAGCGCCGGACTTGTTCTCAAATTGCAGGATGCAGAAATCTGAAAACGGATTGGGTGACAACTGCCAGGCCAATTGGCCTTTATGTTTTTGGATGCCGACTGTACTCAGGTAACAACCCTCAAATTGCGGATCATCATATTTTAAAATGTCATTTTCGGTGAAACAGTTTAAAGTGTAGTACATATCAATGAAGCACGAAGCGCCAATATTAATCAGGCCAAATAAACTGCCGATACCATCAATCCATTCCTCTTCACCTGTGAGAATTGATGAAAACCTGAGCCTTTTTCTTTGTTCGCCATTTAAGAGGGTAGTGGTGTCAACAGCGATAACGGTTAAAATTTCACTTCCACCGCTACAGGGTATGCCAATCGTATCGCCAAGGCCAAGCGTGAAATCGTAATATAGAACTTCTGAATCCGGATAAAAACTGCCAAAAACTTCGTAGCCAAAAACTTTCCCCGGGCTGTCTTCGCGCATGGCGCCCCGGTAATACCAGTCTGTGAGCAAAGAATCAAAGCAAACAAAAAGCTTTTTATAGGTCTTGTTGTTTATCACGGTGTCACCATTAAACTCATAAGTGTTCGTTCCACAGCCTGCAAAGTTCATGCACTCAACAACACTCCATCTGTTGTTCTCATTAACAAGGGATTGCGAAAAGCTGAAATGGAGAGTGAACACAAAGAGGAAGGTAATAATTATCCTTTTCATAGCGGTAAAATTTAGTTTGGGTGATACTCCGGCAAAGGTACTCAAAAAACAATAATTATGTTTTCAGACAAAGGCAGGGGAAAAGTTAGTCAGCCCCATGTTGGCTTTAAACCATTTTGCCCTCATGGTAGTCTTAATCTTTCCATCTCGTTCAGTGAAAAGTAGTAAATTTGCTGAGTCGCAATCTAATCCATAATCTTATGAAAAAAACTATCCTTACTGTTGCTATTATTGGCCTCATGGGTGTAATGGGCCGGGCACAGAAAATTGATAATGCCGGCTACAGCAGCAACGACACGGTAAACTACCCCTACTGGATTGAAATGATGCAGGACCCCGGGGTCAATGTTTTCGAAACGGTGAAAGCTTTCAACAAATACTGGGAGCACCGCCCCGACCGCAAGGGAAACGGTTACAACCCTTTCAAGCGGTGGGAATGGTACATGCAATTCAAGATCAGGCCCGACGGTTCGCGTCTGCCGGCTGACTACGACCTGAAAACCTATCAGAATTATAAAAAAGCTCACCTGCGTTCAGCGGATGAGTTTGCAGGCGACTGGGAAAACATCGGTCCCATTTCGCTGCCTGCCTCACCCAATCTCTTCTGGGGAAACGGACGCATCAACGCCATTGCTTTCCATCCGGCAGATGCCGATATTTTTTACATCGGTGCGCCGGCGGGAGGCTTGTGGAAGACGGAGGACGGAGGCGAAAGCTGGACCCCCCTGACCGATGGCCAGCCCACCCTGGGCGTTTCGTCAATCGTTGTGAGCTGGGACGATCCCGATGTCATTTACGTGGGTAGCGGTGACCGCGATGCAGGCGACGCGGCGGGACTGGGTGTTTTCAAAAGCACTGACGGCGGCCAGACCTGGACGCAGATGAACAACGGAATGTACAATGTAACCGTGGGACGCATGGTGCAACATCCCGATTCGTCAGACCTTATTTACGCGGCCACAAACAGCGGGATTTTCAAAACCACCGACGGTGGACAAAACTGGTCGATGAAAAAAAGTTCCGGCTTCAAAGAGATCTTATTCAAACCGGGTGATCCGATGGTGATGTACGCTGCTTCGGGAGGCCGTTTTTTCCGTTCGGAGGATTCGGGGGAAACGTGGCAGCAAATAACTTCAGGGCTCCCGTCCAATGCTGCCCGTGCCGTGATTGGTGTTAGCCCCGACGATCCTGAGACAGTTTACTTTTTTGCCACGAGCAATTCATCCTTTTACGGGCTCTACCGTTCCACCGACGGGGGCACGTCTTTCACTTTGCGTTCCAGTTCTCCCAACATCATGGGCTGGGCCTGTTCCGGTGGAAGCGGCGGCCAGGCGTGGTACGACCTCGACATGGCCGTTGACCCACAAAATGCTTCCACCATTTACGGCGGTGGGATCAATTGCTGGAAATCAACCAACGGCGGAAGTACCTGGACGATGTCGTCAAACCAGGTGGGCGATTGCGGGGCCTATCCCGTGCATGCCGACCTGCACGTGCTTGAATACAATCCGGTTAATAACAGGCTTTACGTTGGCAACGACGGTGGCATCTGGTGGACCGGTAACGGCGGCAGTTCCTGGAACAGGATCATCGACGGTCTGGCCATCGGCCAGCAGTACAAACTGGGACAAAGCAAAATCATTTCTAACCACGTTACGACAGGCTACCAGGACAACGGAATTTCCATTTTTCATACCGACACCTGGATACAATCTGACATGTATGCCGACGGCATGGAAGCTGCCATGGACATTGCCGACACCACCCTCAGCTACGGTTGCATGCAGCGTGGCAGGATGTTCAGGATGGTCAACGACAAAGCGGTAAAGGCCATTGCAGGACAGGGCATCGGAGGCATTGACGAGGTGGGCAACTGGGTAACACCCTTCACCCCGCACGAAACCAACCCGAATGTTATGTTTGCGGGTTATCAAAACTTATGGCGGACAACGAATCTGCAGGCAGATTCTCCCTCCTGGAAAAGGATTTCCGATGGAACGGGCTCGCTTTACGTGGTGGAACATTCCCCGGCAGACGAAAATGTTTTTTATTTCGCCACGGCCGGCGGGATGTACAGGTCCGACAATGTGATGGCCGACTGGCCTACTTTCTATAATCTTTCGGGACAGCTTCCCTCTTCGGGCAGGGTGATGGATATCGAGGCTCATCCGTTGAATCCGGATGTGGTTTACATTGTCCAGAATATGAAAGTCTTCAAGTCGGTGGACAGAGGACTGAACTGGGAAGACATTTCCGGTTCCCTGCCGGCTGTTGTTATGAATGACATTGCCTACTACGACAGGGCAAACATCGAGGGCTTGTACGTAGCCTCCAACACGGGTGTATTTTTCAGGGATGAAAATATGGACGACTGGGTGGACTTTTCCGACGGGCTGCCCGCCGCCATCCTGGCCAGCGAGGTAGAGATCTTCCACCACACAGAAGACCCGTCGCAGGATCGCATCAGAATCTCCTCTTACGGCCGCGGGTTGTGGGGTTCCGTGCCCTACTACTATCAGCCGTCAGCGGCTTTTGAATCCAGCGAAACCATGATTCCAACCGGCTGTGCCGTGGATTTTTACGACCGCTCAACCGGATATCCGCAAACTTGGTCGTGGACCTTTGAGGGAGCTTCCCCTTCATCGTCAACCAAGGCAAACCCGACGGACATTGTTTACAATCAGCCGGGAATCTTCGAAGTGACGCTAACGGTAAGCAATGCAGATGGCATCGATAGCATTATCATTACGGGCTACATTACAGTGGACGACAACATGCTGCCCATCGTTGACTTTACAGCCGAAGACACGATGCAGTGCGACAACGTGCCGGTGCAATTCTTTGACTTGTCGGAAGCCTGCCCCGAAACCTGGGAGTGGACCTTTGAACCGGATGCGGTAACTTTTATAGAGGGTACCGACAAGTTTTCGCAAAACCCGGTGGTGGCTTTTAACGAGGCGGGACTTTACAGTGTCAGCCTGAAAGTAACCAACAGCGCCGGGGAAAGCGAAATGACAAAAACCGATTACATGGCCATCGGTGGAAGACTCATTCCGTTTTACGATGATTTTGAAGGTGCCTCCCTTTCGGCCAGGGGATGGCAAATCTCCAATCCCGATGGTAAAAAAACCTGGGAGAACACCACCATCCAGAACGGCACCAACCAGGTGGCCTGGATGAACTTTTTCGATTACACTACCATTAACGAAAGGGACTACCTCACCAGCCCGCTGCTGAGTTTCCTCGGATACGACGAAGTGTTTATGACTTTTAAATATGCCTACGCCCAAAGATTCCAGCAGAAAGATTCACTGATTGTAAGAATCTCGGATGACTGCGGGGAAAGCTGGACACGTGTTTTTACCGGTGGTCCGAATGGCGAAGGGGTTTTTGCAACTGCCGAACCCACGGAGGAATTCTTTGAACCCCAGGGAATTCAGGACTGGTGCGATGCCGGTTACGGAGCGACCTGCCCGGTAATTGACCTGAGTGCCTGGGCGGGAAAGGCCAATATCAAAGTGCAATTTGAAGCCTTTGCCAATTATGGCAACAACCTCTACCTGGGCAACGTGGACATCAGCAACACGGTAGGAATCACTGAAGAAGCAGGTAAACAAAATGAATCATTTGTTTTTTATCCCAATCCGGCGACCGGTAGTTTGCAGCTTATCCGTTTGTCTGAAGAACCTGGCGTGATACGGATCATTGACATGCAGGGCAGGGTAGTCAGGTCGGTTCAAATGGATGACAAGCGCCTCCAACTGAATGTGCAAAATCTTCCGCGTGGCATGTACTTTATCAGCCTGACCGGGGGTTCTTCCACGAAAACCAAAAAACTGGTACTGCGGTAAAGTGCTATTTTTGAAACATGATTTCTGTCCGGCCTAAACCATCGTACTTACTTCTTTTGTGCTTTTTGTTTTTAGCCGTGGTTGCACAGGCGCAGTACTTTCTGACCGGGCAGGATCCCGCATCGGTCAGGTGGCGACAAATCAAAACGGAAAATTTTCAATTGGTCTTTCCGCAAGGCTACGAAAACGTGGCACAGTACTACATCAACACCCTTGAGCTAACCAGTCCTTTCGTCGCTGCTCCTTACGCTGACAAGCGAAAAAGGGTAACGGTCATCCTGCACAACCGCACTACCACCTCCAACGCCATGGTAGCCATCGCGCCCATGCGTGCAGAATTTTTTGAGCTGCCTTCCCAGGACATTTACCCCCAGCCCTGGCCCGACCAGTTGGTGCTACACGAGTACCGCCACGTGGTGCAGATCAACAAAATGCGGCAGGCGATGACCAAAGGCCTGTACTACATTTTCGGCGAGCAGGCTTTGGCAGCGGTGCTGGGCCTTTACGTACCTTTCTGGTTTCTGGAAGGCGACGCCGTGCTGAGCGAAACCCTCCATGCCAGAAGCGGACGGGGCAGGGTGCCGCAATTCATCTACCCGCTGAAAGCGCAATTGCTGGACAAGAAAATTTACAAATTCGACAAGGCCGTGCTGGGCAGCTTCCGCGATTTTGTGCCCGACCACTACACCCTCGGCTATCAGTTGGTGGCTAAAGGGGTGGAAGAACACGGTATCGAAATGTGGGATTTTACCCTCGACCGGGTGGCGCGGCGGCCGTACATGATCGTTCCTTTCAACAGCGGCATCCGCAAAAAAACCGGACTGTGGAAGGTGCCGTTTTACAAACGGACGATGAAAAACCTGCAAAACGAATGGCGGAAGGCCGACAGGCCGGAAACGGATAAACAGTTCCTGAGGCTTTCGCCCGGAAACCGTTTTTTCACCAGCTACCTTTTTTCCGTTCCCCTGTTCGACGGAAGTGTGGTGGTTGAAAAAACAAGCATCGACGACATCAACCGTTTCGTGGTGATTTCGCCGGAAGGCAGGGAAAAACGATTGTTCACACCCGGTTTCGACTTCGTGAATTCGCTGTCTTATGCCAACAGCCTGATCTGCTGGAGCGAAAAAACCTACGACCCGCGCTGGAGCCTGAGGAATTATTCGGTCATTAAAATCTACGACCTGCGGACAGGCAAACAAAGAAAGCTGACCCGTCGCAGCCGCTACTTCGCCCCGGCAATTTCGCACAGCGGCAAGCGCATTGTGGCTGTCCACGTCAGCAACGAAAGCAAGTATGCCCTGCACATACTGGATGTGAAAACGGGGGAGGTTTTAAAAGAGATCACCACGCCCGGAAACCTGTTTTTCCTGACACCACACTGGTCTGAAAACGATGCTTTCATCGTAGCAGCCGTGATGGGGAAAAAGGGGAAATCGCTGGTGAAGATCAATATCAAGAACTGGCAGATTGAGTACATTCTGCCGTTTTCGTTTACCGAGATCAAGTGGCCGGTGATGCACGGCAACTGGGTGGTTTACACCGCGGCTTACGAGGGAAAGGACAACCTTTATGCCCTCAACCTGGTGAACCGGCATATCTATCGTGTGGCCGAAGCACGTTTCGGAGCCGTTCAGGCCTCTTTTTCGCCGGACGGAAAAAGCCTGTTCTTTTCCGATTACACCGCCGACGGTTACCGGCTGGTGAAGATGAATTTTAAGCCTTCGGAACTGGTGACCTTCAATCCGGAGGCTGCTCCATACCAATACCTGGCTGACAAACTGGTAACACCCGGCACCTTTGTGCTGGAAGACACCACGACGCCGGAAAAAAGTTACCCGCTAAAAAAATACAGCAAAGCCGGGCACTTGTTCAATCTGCACAGTTGGATGCCGCTTTCACTCGACGCGGATAATTTCAGCCTTTTCCCCGGCGCCACGGTGATGTCGCAAAACAAGCTGAGTACGTCAGTCACTACCCTCAGCTACAGCTACGACCCCAACGAACGAACAGGCAAGCTTGGTTTCGGTTTCGACTACTACGGCTGGTACCCGGTGATTGGCTTTAGTGCGGATTACGGAGGCCGAAGAGTGAATGTAGAGGACAGCCTGGGCAATATCGACAAGGTGCATTGGATGGAAACCACTTTGTCGCTGGAGCTGAGGTTGCCGTTGAATTTCACAAGCAGCAAATGGATCAAAGGCATTGAACCTTCGGTGACTGTGGAGCAGTTGTTCAGGCAGATGGACAGCGACAGCAGGTACAGTTTTACCCAGGCCAATTACACGATACCGGTTTACCGCTTTTTCGGTTACAACCGGTACAAGCGCTCGCCCAAAGACCTTTTCCCCAAATGGGGGCAGTCGCTGAGCCTGACTTACCGTCACACGCTTTTCACCGACAACAGCCAGCGTCAGTTCTCAGCCGCTGCCTGGTTTTACCTGCCGGGCATCCTCCGTCATCAGGGCCTGAAACTTTACGGCGCCTACCAGAAAGACGGCACGGATACCGGACAAACAAGCATATTTACCAATCTTGTCCCTGTGCCCCGCGGCTATTTTGAGGTTGACCTTCCGGAGTACCTGACTTTGAAAGCCGACTACGCATTTCCCATCGCCTATCCCGATTGGAACGTTCCCGGGTTTTTCTACCTCAAACGCATCCACTTGGCTTTGTTCTACGATTTTCTCACCGGCATCAACCGGCAAAAGATCACCGTCAACCTCTCATCGGTGGGCGGTGAACTGTACACCGACTGGAATTTTTTCAGTCTGCCGGTAAACCTGAAACTGGGTGTGCGTGCCAGCTACCAGTTCAACGTTACCGAAGCCAAAGCAAACGGTTTTGTGACCGATGATATGAATTACGAATTTTTATTCGGGATCAGCTATTAGCCAGAACTTTTCCAAAGTTCCGAACTTTGGAAAAGTTCTTCGGTACTTATTAAATATCAATCCGTTTCGAGGAAACGCGGCGGCTTGCGATGCTGCGTCCCCGACTCGTAGGCATAAGCAATTTCAATCAGCACGGGCTCGCTCCAGGCGCGGCCGAAGAAAGAAATGCCCACCGGCAGATCGTCAACAAAACCCATGGGAACGGTTACGTTGGGATAACCCGCGATGGCGGCTGGCGAAGAGCTGCCCAGGTTGTAGGCATCACCGTTGACGTGGTCTGTCTTCCAGGCCGGGCTGCCCGTGGGTGCGATGATGGCATCCAGCCGGTGCTCGTTCATCACCTTGTCGATGCCTTCAGCCTGACTCAACCGCCTGGCTTTGGCAAGGGCTTCCAGATAGGCTTTGTCTGTCAGGTCACCTTTTTCCAGGGCATCCTCCAGGTACTTCTGGTTGTAAAAATCCAGTTCCACCGAGTCGGCTTTGTTGAAGGCAATAAGTTCCTCCAGGCTTTTGACCGGGGCGTCGGCACCCAGCGAACGGAAGTAATTGTTCAGTCCGTCTTTGTACTCATACAGCATAACCTGGAAAGAATTTTTTCCTGCCTCGGGAAGAAGTATTTCTTCGATTTCAATGACTTCGGCACCCTGACTTTTGATGAATTCCACCGCTTGTGCCATGAGGGTGTCCACCTTGTAGCTGATGTCCCGCGGACCGGTAAACCAGCCGATGCGCTTTCCTTTAAGACCGTCTTTTTTCAGGAAGCGGGTGTAATCGGTATGTAATTTTCCCCTGGAAGCAAGGGTCTTGCTGTCGGCTGAATCAATACCGGTGAGTGCTCCCAGGCAGATGGCGGCATCCGTCAGATTGCGGGCCATGGGGCCGGGGGTGTCCTGGGTGAAGGAAATGGGGATGACCCCCGAGCGGCTGACCAGGCCCACCGTGGGCTTGATGCCCGTGATGCCGTTGGCGTTGGAGGGACAAACGATGGAGCCGTTGGTTTCGGTGCCGATGGCCAGCACGCTGAGGTTGGCTGCCACGGCAACGGCAGAACCCGAACTGGAACCGCATGGATTACGGTCTAAAACGTAAGGGTTCCTGGTTTGGCCGCCCACGCCGCTCCAGCCGCTGGAAGAAAGCTCGCCACGAAAGTTGGCCCATTCGCTCAGATTGGCTTTGCCGATGATCACGGCTCCCGCTTCCCGGAGTTTCTCAGCAACGTAGCTGTCTTTCAGAGGGTAGGAGTTGGCCAGCGCCCGTGAACCTGCCGTGCAGGGCATTTTATCGTGGGTGTCGATGTTGTCTTTCAACACAACGGGAATGCCGTGCAAGGGGCCCCGGCTTTTGCCCTGCTGAAGCTCTTTGTCCAGTTCATCCGCGATTTGCAGGGCATCTGGATTGACGGCGATGATGGCATGCAGGGAGGGCCCCTGCAGGTTGGTGTGCCCGATGCGGTCGAGGTAAGCCTGTACCAGTTCATGAACGGTAAAGCGTCCTTCACTGTATGCCTTTTGGATGCTGGTGATGTCAGGCTCGGGAAAGATCAGGCTTTCGGTTGTGGCGGGCTGATGTTCTTTGCTTTGCTGTTCAGCGGGAGGTCCCTGACAGGAAAACAGCAGGGATAAGCCCGCAATTAAAGTAATCTTAATGGCTTTATTCATGGTTACAATTGTTGGTTACGCACGCGGGAAAGGGTAAAATTAGCAAATATTCTTTAGTTCTGCTCCGGGATGTTCCCGGATTGCCGCGTGCGGGGAACTTCCATGACCCGCTAAGCAGCCCTGCCACCCGCCTGCCAAAGT
Organism: Bacteroidota bacterium; assembly: GCA_024276895.1. GTDB lineage: Bacteria > Bacteroidota > Bacteroidia > Bacteroidales > F082 > B6-G9. The sequence continues at coordinate 2,285 of JAJRWG010000097.1, read as the reverse complement.
GTACCAGCGGACAGGCAGGTTCTTAGCGGGTCGAAAAATCTGAGAAACTCTGTTTCAACCCGCTGAGAGTAAAACTACTCAGCGGGTTTGATCCGCTAAGTCGGACAAGACATAGCGGATCGGGAAAAGCACTGGTTACCCCTCCGGCCTCCGGCCACCCTGCTTGTCCGGCAGGCAGGCTCCCTTTCACGAAGGGGAGGAGAGATGGCCCCCGAATTGTTTTTAAAAATTACCTTTTGGAATGGCCTGTTACAGGACGGTTTTCATAGTGCGAAAAACCTTATTTTTGCCCCTGATCTGAAAAAAGCCAATCGGTATGTATTCGTTGTTTTTAAAAGAAATACGTACATTTTTGAGTTCCCTTCTTGGGTACATCGTCATCGTCGTGTTCCTGACGGTGATTGGTTTGTTGCTGTGGGTGTTTCCCTCTAACTTCAACGTGCTCGATTTCGGTTACGCCAATGTTGACGGACTGTTCATCATCGCTCCTTTTGTTTTTCTTTTCCTGGTACCAGCCGTCACCATGCGCTCGTTTGCCGAAGAGAAAAAAAGCGGCACCATCGAGTTGCTGCTCACCCGACCGCTGAGCGACATGCAGATCATCCTGGCTAAATTTCTTGCCGGTTGTGCACTGGTGTTCTTCTCGCTGTTGCCCACTTTGTTTTACTATTTTTCGGTTTACCAATTGGGTTTTCCTCCCGGTAACATTGACTCCGGCGGTTTTTTCGGTTCTTTCCTGGGCCTGTTATTCCTGGCTTCGGTTTTCGTTTCGGTGGGCATTTTCACTTCTTCGCTGACCGATAACCAGGTAATTGCCTTCATCGGCGCCGTTTTGATCTCGGCCTTCCTTTACCTGGGTTTTGAGTCGGTACTTGATTTCGGCTGGCCCGGCGGCCTCGACCTGTTGATCTACTCGCTGGGCATCAGTGCCCACTACAGCTCCATCAGCCGTGGTGTTGTCGATACACGTGATCTGGTGTATTTTGCCAGTGTGATCGCTTTCTTTTTGTTTCTTACCAGATTTTCGCTTGCACGCCGCAAATGGTAAACTAAAAAGCTATGGGAAACGAGGCAGGAAAAAGAAAACGGCAGTATATCTCACAGTTGGTGGGGGTTGTTTTGGTCCTGGTGCTGGTTAACGTCATCAGTTCCATGATGTTTACCCGTTTCGACCTGACCAGCGAAAAACGTTACACCCTTTCACCGGCTACAAAACAAATACTTCAAAACCTTGACGACATCGTTTTTTTCAGGATTTACCTGGAAGGCGATTTCCCGGCAGGCTTCAAACGCCTGCAGCGTGAAACGAAAGAGTTGCTGGACGAGTTCAGGGCTTACAGCAAAAACATCCAGTACGAGTTTGTCAACCCTTCGGAAAGCGAAGACATTCAGGAGCGCAACGATACTTACCAGTTGCTGGTGGAACAGGGCCTGCAGCCCACTAACCTGCAGGTAAAAACCAAGAGTGGCCTTGACCAGCAGGTGATTTTCCCCGGCGCACTGGTGAGCTACAAAAGCCGGCAGGTGCCTGTAGAACTGCTGGACGCGCAGATCAACGTACCGCCCGAGGCGGTGCTCAACAATTCCATCCAGAATCTGGAATTCAAGTTTGCCAATGCCATCAAAAAGATCAGCCGGAAGAGAAAACCGGTCATCGCCTTTATTCAGGGCCACGGTGAACTTGATGACAAAGAAACTTTCGACATCGCCAAAACACTGAAAGAAGATTACGTTGTTGACCGGGTGGTCATCAATGGGAAGGTCAATGCTTTGGTCAACCATTCGCTGGTTGATTCGGTTTCGGGCGAGTACCGCATTGTCCCCAAATACGCGGCCATCATCATTGCCAAACCCGATTCGGTTTTTCCGTCCAAGGATAAATTCATCATCGATCAGTACATCATGTACGGAGGCAAGGTGTTGTGGCTGATTGACCCTGTTTTTGCCAGCATGGACAGCATCCAGCGGCAGGAGTCAACCGTGGCCATCTCAAACGATATTGATCTGCAGGAACAGTTGTTTACCTATGGCGTGCGCCTGAACGAAAACCTGGTGATGGATCTGGTGGCACTTTCGATTCCCCTGCGGACAGGGCAAATCGGCAACCAGCCGCAGATCAGTTTCTTTCCCTGGTACTATTTTCCGCTGTTGACGCCTTTTTCGCAGCACCCCATCGTTAAAAACCTGAACACCATTAAAACGCAGTTTGTCAGCAGCATCGATACTTTGAAAGCCGTCCCTGTGAAGAAAACGGTTTTGCTGCAAACCTCGCCCTACTCGCGGGT
>JAJRWG010000096.1 GCA_024276895.1 Bacteroidota bacterium | reverse complement strand
TTTACACCGGAATACCAGGAATAAAGTGCTTGCAAGACTTTAATTCTCAAATGCCTGCGGTACAACATACTGGAAGGGATATTTGTTTGCCCGGCTCATTCCGAACCGGCTGCAAAGGTAAACGAAAATTTGGCATGGCAAGGTTGTGCCGATAAAATGAGAAGGCAAGGCAGCATGTTCTTTTCAAAGCAGGCCCTGCTGAAAACCAAAGCGGAGTTAAACCCGATAACTCCCGCCGGCCAGCGCGCCGGACAAATGAGCATACTTCCTGTTGATGAATCCGGGCTAATTCCCCAGCTTGCGAAAAGCGAACAGGATGATGTTCAGGTCGCGCCATACACTGTAGTCGCGGGCGTACAGGAGGTTCAGCTTGCTGACGGCATCGGGTTCGGTAAGTTTGACTTTCATTCCGTCCAAAGGGCTCAGCACACCGGGCCTGATATGCGGAAGGTGGAATCCTGACTGCCCCCCGTCAACGTAGCCAACCCAGCTTTTAGAGCCGAAAAGTACCCTGAAAATATTTTTCAGAAACCTGCCCGGTTGTCGCTGGAAAAACACAAGCACCGGCGAGATTGCCAACAGCAACAGACTGACAAACAAATCTACCAGCCTTTTATTTCTGCGATTGGCCACCTTGTCAACGGCATTGATATTGACCGTGTACAGATCGCCGCGGGTGTGGATGGAGTTGCTGCCGATGATGGACAGGCTGTCTTCGGGTGCAATTTTGTAGTCCACCTGCATTTGCTGCCACTCCGCCATTTTATCGATAATGGTCTGGTGGGCAATGTTTTTGGAGCAAAACACCACCTCATCAATTTTGTAAATGGTGATGATGTCTTTGGCTTGTTCGATGTTTCCGATGAATTCGGCCAGTTCACCCTCATCGTGGCGCGTGCTCACCAAGCCCACAAAGGCAGGCTTGACGAAAGATGACTTCAACAGGCTGGCAACACGTCCTGCTTCTTCTTTTTCGCCAATCACCAGAAACCGTTTATTGTGTTGGTTATCCAGGTTAACCCAGGGCACTTTCAGCAAGTGAAACAACAACCTTATTGCCGGCAGAACGGCCATCCCCCACAAGGTGCCCAATAAAATCAAGGCACGCGAAAAACGCATGGACTCAGGCAACAAGGCATACAGTACCAAAATAAGGACCGTGCCTGCCAGCAGCCCGCCGACGGATCTTTTGATACGGACGGGTTTGTCGTAACCGCCGGTGAAATAAATGGACAGCAGCCACATCACAATGTATGAAGGAATAACGTAGTATAAAAATACATGGGGGTAGCTGCCTCCCTCCCTGTAAATAAAACTGTCGCCCCAAAGTTTTGTGATCATGTAAAACCCGCCGAACAAAGCCGCTGCGTCCGACAAGGGCAATACCAGTCGCTCCCAGACCCGCGAAAGTATGGCCAGAAACGCCCGGAAATAAATGGCGATGTTGATAACGAAAGTAAACATGCGGGCATTTTTGTGTGTGAAATGCTTTTTGGCAAAAATTACCATCGCATTGTAAAACACCAGCACGTAATTCACACTGCTTTTCTTGGTGCTTTCACCTTTGTAGTGGATGATGCGTGTTTCGGGAAAATAGTAATTCTTATAGCCGGCTTTGATGACACGGTATGACAAGTCAATATCTTCGCCGTACATGAAAAAAGATTCGTCAAGCAGGCCGATTTCGTCCAGCACCTTTTTGCGCAGCAGCATGAAAGCCCCTGAGAGGACCTCTACCTCATGGGTCTGGTTTTCATCGAGGTAGCCCAGGTGGTAGTGGGCAAAACGCTTGCTGCGTGGGAAAAGCTTCGACAAGCCGAACATTTTGTAAGCAGCAGCCGCAGGCGTGGGCAGGCCACGTTTGGATTCGGGCAGGAATTTGCCCGAGCCGTCAACCATTTTTACACCCAGTGCGCCGGCCGTGGGATGTTGATCCATAAAACGGATGATCTTGGAAAAAGTGTCGTCTTCCACAACCGTGTCGGGATTGAGCAACAAAACGTACTCCCCTTTCGCCACTTTAATGCCCTGGTTATTGGCCCTGGAGAATCCCAGATTCTTTTTATTTATGATGAGTTTTACTTCGGGAAACTTGTCCTTTACCATCCGGTTTGAACCGTCGATGGAATTGTTGTCCACCACGATCACTTCGCCTTCAACGCCCTGCATGGCCTTTCGCACCGCGTGCAGACACTGTTCGAGGAAATATTCCACGTTGTAGTTGACGATGATGACCGAGAGTTTCATAGGCTCGTTGAACAAACTTCAAAAATAGAATTTAATTGTTTTGGCCGGCCATTTTTCCACTGCATCACCGGCCCTTCAACAGTCTGTCAGGCTGCATTATCCACCCTTAATGCGGTTTACGGTATATTCCCATCAAATACCCGCTGAATTTCTTGGAATTGTATTTCCTGAGTCCCTTTAAATTGTTATGAAAAATACGGTGCAACACACGGGCAACGAGAAACAGCATCCGGTTGCGTAAGGATTTGCGGCTGCATTTTAAAAACACCGCCGGCTCAAAGCCACCGATGTACTGTTTAAAGACCATCTCCAGCCCGAGCCTTTTTTCAAAAGCATCCCAGTTTTCCGCATCCATGCTTTTCAGGTTATGAGCTGCCAGCAGATCAGGGTCAAGTCTTTTTAAAAACCAGTGGTTGATACCGGTCAGGTTGGGCACGCCCAGCACCAGCAAGCCGCCGGGTTTTAACAAGTCCATGTGCCGGCTGACAACTTCGGTCAGGTTGCTGAAATGTTCCACAAAACCAAATGAGCAAACCAGGTCGAACCGGGGCAACCGCAACGCATCCGAAAAAAGGTCGCCGCAGTAAACCCTGCCGGGGATCTTTAACAGCCGGAAGTTCTCCCGTGTTTTTTCACAGCCTTTTTCCGAATAGTCAAGACAACTGACCTTATAGCCCAGCTTTTTGTGAAACCAGACCAGGTACTGTCCGGGCGCTCCGCCGATTTCCAGCACTTCAAGCTCTCCCGCAGGCAGGTAGTGTTCAAAAACATCCAGCTCGGCACAAATGTTCGGCGGACTGTTCCGGTGCGAAATCTCCAAAGGAAGCTCTACTGCCTTCCAGTATTCGTCCCAGTATCCTTTTTCGGTAAGTTTATCCTGCATGGGTGGCTAAATTAAAACAGTTTCCCGGATTGGTGCCCGGTCAGCCCGCAAAATAAACGCCTGCTCGTTTGCGTTTCATAGTTTCCTATTTTTGTGCCAACAAAAGGTCTATGCTTCAAAAAATTATCGGAACAACGGGCACGCGCATCCTCAATGCCTTTTTTACTTTGATCATTTTGTACCTGATTGCCAATTTTATCGGCAGTGAGGGCATGGGCGTCATCGGCTTGATTGTACTGGACATCACCATCATCCAACTGGTGATCGACCTGGTTGCGGGCAGCGCACTGATTTATTTCGCCTCGCGTACCAACCTCGGCCAATTGCTGTTTCCCGCTTACCTGTGGATTGCGCTTGTTATCGGTTTGTTTTACTTTTTGTTCACGCTCGCCGGCCCGCTGTTCCCATCGGCAACAGCCGTGACCGTACCTGCGGGGTACGAAATCCAGATTCTTTCGCTCGCGCTGTTAAGCGGACTGATGGTGACCCACTACAACCTACTGCTCGGGCAGGAACGCATCAAAACCTACAACATTTTATTCACCGTACAGATC
>JAJRWG010000095.1 GCA_024276895.1 Bacteroidota bacterium | reverse complement strand
TTGATCATAAATGCAAGGGTTTTGATATAAAAATACAACAAACCTTGCATTTACAACCCATTAAACAAGCTAAGTTATCAACATATTGGATTGAATATCAACGGGTAAAATGGGGGATTTTGGAAAATCAGCAGAGCCTAATTATTGCCAACTTGTTTATATCCGCCATAAAGTTACAAATATTCTGCGTTTTCCCGGATAAGCGGAATTTTTCAACGGTGGGGTACATTTTATCGCGCAATTTATGGTTCCCGTACCGTGTAATACTTCTATTTCAGAAGGTTTTGGCAACAAAAAACCCCACCCACATACCTGCTGTCCGCAGGGCAGGGTTGTGGATTGAGGGAGCAAATTTCTGGAACGGTACGGTTGCAAGCGGGAGCAATCCAAAGCTGTAAGGCTGCAGTAGGGGGGATGGTTCAACTTTTCCAAAGTTCCGAACTTTGGAAAAGTTTTTTTAGGAAAAGTTTTACAGATTCGTTTTGAAGTAGTCCGCGATTTTGGTGTTCAGGTGGAGGCGGTCTTTTCCGCGTACGCCGTGGCCGTGGCCGGGATACACGAAGTAGTCCATTTGCTTGCCGTTGCTGATGGCCTTTTGCAAAAACAGCAGGCTGTGCTGCCAGACGACGGTGGGATCCATGGTGCCGTGGATCAGCAGCAGCTTGCCGCTGAGCTTGTCAGCGTAGTTGAGCAGGCTGGATTCCCCGTAGCCTTCGGGGTTGGTTTCGGGGGTGTCCATGTAACGTTCGCCGTACATCACCTCGTAGTATTTCCAGTCGATGACCGGGCCGCCGGCAACACCCACCTTGAAGGTCTCGGGCTGCTTGAGCATGAGCGAGGTGGTCATAAATCCGCCGTAGCTCCAGCCGTCCACGCCGATGCGGGTGGAGTCGATGTAGGGCAGGGTTTTCAGGTAATTGACGCCCACCATCTGGTCTTCCACCTCGATGCTGCCGCAATGGCGGAAGATTGCCTGCTCGAAGTCGCGACCGCGGTTGGCCGAGCCCCGGTTGTCGAGGGTGAAGACGAAGAAGCCTTCCGAGGCCAGGTAGTTGAGGAAGAGTCCGGCGCCGCCCAGCCACGAGTCGGTGACCAACTGGGCATGGGGACCGCCGTACACGTACACGATGACGGGGTACTTTTTGGTTTTGTCGAAGTCCGCCGGATAGATCAGCCGGCTGTAGAGGGTGGTGCCGTCGGGTGCCCTGAGATCGAACAGCAGCATTTCGCCCAGCTTGTAGTCCTGCAACGGTTTTTTGTCGGCCTCGATCACACGCAGCAGCCTGCCCTTGTCGCTAAGCAGGTTGTACTGCCTGGAGGTTTCGGTATTGCTGAAGATGTCGATGATGAATTTCCCGCTTTTGCTGATCAGGGCGCTGTGGGTGCCGTGACCGGGGGTGATGCGGGTGAGCTTGCCGTCGCCGAGGCCCAGCGAATAGACATTTTGCTGCAGCGGGCTTTCTTTGGTGGAACGGAAGAAAATCTTGTCTTTGCCGTAATAGCCCAGGAATTCGGTCACCACCCACTCCCCTGAGGTCAGTTGTTTGATGAGCTCGCCCCCGGAGTTGTAAAGGTAGAGGTGGTCGTAGCCGTCGCGCTCGCTGAACCAGATGAATTCGTCCGGCTTTTCCGGGTTGAAGTACAAAGGGTGTTCGGGCTCCACGTATTTGGGATCGGTTTCTTCAAACAGGGTTTTGACAAAGGCGCCCGTTTCCGCATCGTATTTGTTGATTTTCAGATGGTTCTGATCGCGGTTCAGCAGGGCGATGTAGATGTATTTTCCCTGCGGGCCCCAGGTGACGGCCGTCAGGTACTGGTCGCGGGGACCGTCGGTTTGCATGAAGACGGTCTTGCCGCTTTGCAGGTCGTACACACCCAGCGACACCTGTTCGCTGGCCATGCCCGCCATGGGGTATTTGGTGTTTTCCACTTCGGCCACCCGCGCGTCGATGTTCACCAGCGGGTAGTCCGTCACCTGCGACTCGTCCTTGCGGTAAAAAGCCAGCTTGCTGCCACCGGGTGACCAGAAGGTGCCGGTGGTGATGCCGAACTCCACCCGGCTGACGGTCTGGCCGTTGACGAAGTCGGGGTCTTCATCGAAAGTAATCTGCGTTTGTTTGCCGTCAACGGCCAAAAACAGGTTGTTTTTCACCGTGTAGGCAGCTTTCCCGCTTTCGCGGTGGTAGTCGATGTTCTTCGCCGTATCGGGAAGGCTATTGACGAGGGTGATTTTGTTGGTACTCAAATCGTAATCGTAGTACTTGCTGCCCAGGCTGAAGCTGCATTTGTCCCTTTCCGAGAAGTTCAGACGCGGCAGTCGCTTCACCGAGTCCAGCCCGTTGCGGTGGAAGTCGGCGTTGAGCATGTCCAGGTCCAGCAGCAGGGTTTCCGTGCCTTTTTTGGCCGTCACTTTGTAGATGGCGTTTTCCTTTGCGTAAGCGTATTCATCCCTGTCGCCAATCCATTGGAGTTGGGGTACGCTGGCCGGAAACAAAGCACGGTTCATCCAGGTGGCGTCTTCGAGGGTGAGGCGCTTTTGCTGCGCAAAAAGGGTCAGGCCCTGGAGAATAAGGGCTGTGATCAAAACGAAGTTGAGGTTCTTTTTCATGGTTGATGGGGTTTTTTGGGGCCCCGACCTGAAGGTCGGGGTAACTGATTCTTTGAAGGTGCTTGATAAGAAAATCAATTTTTTTCTGCAAATATGTAATCAAATGACAAAATATTTTGTGTTTTTTTACTTAGGGCCCGGCAAAACCCTTCCGGAAGTACGCACAATTTTATTCCTCAAATTCCCTGACCACCCGGGTAAACTCGCGGATCAACTCCGGGTCTTCCTCGAAGCGGTTGCCCACAACGGCAATATCGGCGCCGGCTTTCAGTACGCTGTGGAGCTTTTCGGTTGTACGGATGCCGCCGCCCACGATCAGGGGGGTGGTGATGGAATCCTTCACAAAGCGGATCATTTCTTCGGGAACGGTCATGGCGGCGCCGCTGCCCGCATCCATGTAAATCACCTGCAGGCCCAGCATCTCGCCGGCCATGGCCGTACAGGCGGCGATGTCTTTTTTGTCGTTGGGGATGGGGAAGGAGTTGCTCATGTAGGTCACCGAAGTGGGTTTGCCGCTGTCGATGAGCATGTAGCCGGTGGGGATGGTCTTCAGTCCGCTGAGTTTGATGTAAGGCGCCGCCAGCACATGCATGCCGATGAGCATGTCGGGGTTGCGGCCCGAAATGAGTGACAGGAAAAGCATGGCGTCGGCATTGGAGGCGATCTGGTAGCTGTTGCCGGGAAATAGAATGACCGGGATCTGGCTGTTTTCCTTGAGGGTGCGCACCGAGTGGTAAAGCATGTCGCTGGTCATCAGGCTGCCACCGACGAAGAAATAATCGGCACCTGCCTGCTGGGCTTGAACGGCAGTGTTTTTGAGCTGTTCCTGCGACAATTTGTCGGGGTCGATGAGCACGGCCAGCTGCTTTTTTTGCTGTTGAAAAAGGTCTATGATCTCCATGGAAAAAGATTATCGGACAAAGGTAGAAAAAACATCAGGACTCGATACCGCTATGTCAGCAAGTAAACGCTGTTGTCCTTTTTGAACTTCCCGACGACGTGTAATTTTACTTACCCGGGTACACAAATTCACGTAAATTTATGTACCACGGTCAATAAATTTACGTATTCAGAACCGGAATCAGCTGTTTTTCCCGATCCAACACTTCTGAGTTTATCCCTTGCCGAGGGAAAACAAAGTACAAATTTCCTAAAACACCGCTTTGGCGATTTGGCGGATGTTGTCCGACTTGCCCATGGTGTAAAAATGCAGTACGGGCACACCCTTGGCCTTCAGCTCTTTGGACTGCCCGATGGCCCATTCCACCCCCAGTTGCCGCACCTGCTTGTTGTCCTTGCATTTGAGCATCTCTTTGACCAGGTTGGCGGGAATATCCACATTGAATGTTTTGGGGATGGAGACGATCTGGTCCATGGTGGTAATGGGTTTCATTCCGGGAATGATGGGGACTGTAATGCCTACGGCCCTGCAGCGGTCCACAAAGTCGAAATACTTTTTGTTATCATAAAACATCTGGGTGACGATGTAATGGGCGCCGGCCTGTATTTTTTTCTTCAGAAAATGGATGTCGCTGTCCAGGTTGGGCGACTCGGCATGTTTTTCGGGATAGCCTGCCACACCGATGCAAAAATTCATGGACCTGGTGTTCAGCAATTCCTCATCCAGGTAAATTCCGTGGTTCAGTTTGTTGATTTGCTCAACCAGTTCCAGTGCATGCTGGTTGCCGTCGGGTTCCGGGATGAACTTTTTCATGCCCACCTGCGGATCGCCACGCACGGCCAGCACATCGTTGATCCCCAGAAACTGCAGATCAATCAGCGCATTTTCGGTTTCTTCACAAGTGAAACCACCGCAAATGATATGCGGAACCACATTCACCCCGTAACGGTACTTGATGGCGGCCGCAATGCCCACGGTTCCTGGTCTTTTGCGTACCGTGTGCTTTTTGATCAGCCCGTTGGACAGGTTTTCGTACACCACTTCCTCCTGATGGTAGGTGATGTTGATGAACGACGGTTCGAACTCCATCAGCGGGTCGATGGCGTTGGCTGTTGAGGTGAAATCATGCCCTTTTAACGGGGGCAGCAGTTCAAACGAAAACAAAGTGCTTTTCGCTTTGGCAATATGTTCTATGACTCTTTTTTCCATTTATTTTCCTTTATTCGTTTTTTACCTTTTGGTATTATACCCTTTGGTATAAAAATATTAATTCTTTTTAAACAAAATTATTCGGCATGATCTTCCTTAAAAACTCCATCGTCACACCCTTCCGCCGGGCATAGTCTTCCAGTTGGTCGGGCAGCAGCTTGCCCACATTGAAATACTGCGCGTCGGGATGGGCGAAGTAGTAGCCGCTGACCGATGCGGCGGGGTACATGGCAAAGCTTTCGGTTAATTTCACGCCGGTGGCGGCTTCCGCATCCAGCAGGCGGAAAAGGGTTGCCTTTTCCGAGTGGTCGGGGCAGGCCGGGTAACCGGGTGCGGGCCGGATGCCGCGGTATTTTTCGCGCAGCACTTTTGTCAACGGCAGGTTTTCATCCGGGTCGTAAGCCCACAGTTCTTTCCTGACTTTCAGGTGCAGCAGCTCGGCAAAAGCTTCGGCCAGGCGGTCGGCCAACACTTTGAGCATGATGGCACTGTAGTCATCGCCATCGGCTTCAAATTTTTTCAATTGCTTTTCGATGCCCAGGCCGGTCGTCACCACAAAAGCCCCCACGTAATCGGTCATGCCCGAATTTACGGGAGCCACAAAATCAGACAGGCAGAGGTTGGGAATTTCTTCCGCTTTTTGCTCCTGGTTGCGCAAAAAATGCAGACGTTCGCCGTTTTGCAGCAGTAGGTTGTCGCCTTCGGACTGCACGGGGAAGATACCCACGGCTGCATTGGTCCGAAGCCATTTTTTTTCGACAATCTCATCCAGCATCTGCTGCGCGTCGTCAAAAAGCTTTTGGGCTTCTTCGCCCTTGACAGGGTCTTTCAAAATGGCCGGGTACTTGCCGTTGAGCTTCCAGGCATGGAAAAAGAAAGTCCAGTCGATGTACTCCCGGATTTCTTCCAGGGGGTAGTCCGCAAAATGTTTCGTGCCCGACAGTTTGGGCTCGCGGATGTCGGCAGCCTGCCAGTCGGGCGAAAAACGATTGTTCCGTGCTTCTGCCAGCGAAATGTAGGTTTTCTCCTTTCTTCCGGCGGCGTTTTTTTCGCGCAGTTTTTCGTACTGCGATTCAATTTCTTCCACGTAGGCTTGCTTTTCGGTTCCCGACAGCAGCTTGCTCACCACGCCGATCACTTTGGAAGCATCGCGCACGTGCACCACCGGCTGGTCGTAAACGGGATCGATCTTTACGGCCGTGTGGATTGGCGAAGTGGTGGCACCGCCGATGAGCAGTGGAATGTCCAGCCCCTTGCGTTTCATTTCTTTGGCCACGAAAGTCATCTCTTCCAGCGAAGGGGTGATCAGTCCGCTGAGGCCCAGCACGTCGGCTTTTTCTTTTCTGACTTTTTCCAGGATGGTTTCCGAAGGCACCATCACCCCCAGGTCGATCACCTCGTAATTGTTGCAACCCAGGATGACGCCCACGATGTTTTTCCCGATGTCGTGTACATCGCCTTTCACCGTGGCCAGCACGATTTTGCCGGCCTGGCTGTCGCCTTCCAGTTTTTCGGCCTCGATGTAAGGCAGCAGGCAGGCCACGGCCTTTTTCATCACCCGTGCACTTTTCACCACCTGGGGCAAAAACATTTTTCCCGAACCGAACAACTCGCCCACCACGTTCATGCCGGCCATCAAAGGTTGTTCGATCACCTCCAGCGCACGCGGGAACTGCTGGCGGGCTTCTTCCACATCCTCCTCGATGAACTCCGTGTTTCCTTTCACCAGGGCGTGTTTCAGGCGTTCGGCTACGGGCAGGCTTCGCCACTCGTCCTGACGGACGGTTTGCCTGCTTCCTTCGTCCCTGATCTTATCGGCGTAAACCAGCAACCGCTCGGTGGCGTCCTTTCGTCGGTTGAGCACAACGTCTTCCGCCAGTTTACGGAGGTCTTCGGGAATTTCGTCGTAAATCTGCAGCATGCCGGGATTCACAATGCCCATGTCCAAACCGGCTTTGATGGCATGGTAGAGGAACACGGAATTTATGGCTTCGCGGACCGTGTTGTTGCCCCTGAAGGCAAACGACAGGTTGCTGACCCCGCCGCTGACTTTGGCGTAAGGCAGGTTTTCTTTGATCCATTTTGTTGCCCGGATGAAGTCCACCGCGTAGTTGTTGTGCTCGGCCATGCCGGTGCCGATGGCCAGGATGTTGGGGTCGAAAATGATGTCTTCGGGCGGGAAGGATGCTTTTTCGGTGAGCAGCTTGTAAGCCCTGTCGCAAATTTCGATCTTGCGTTTGTAGGTGGCAGCCTGTCCTTCTTCGTCGAAAGCCATCACCACCACGGCGGCACCGTAATTGCGAATGGTTTTTGCCCGTTGAAGAAACTCTTCTTCCCCGTTTTTCAGGCTGATGGAGTTGACAATGCACTTGCCCTGCACACACTTGAGGCCGGCTTCGATGACTTCCCATTTGGAGGAGTCGATCATGATGGGCAGGCGGGCGATTTCGGGATCGGAAGCCAGCATGTTGAGGAAGCGGACCATTTCTTTTTCGGCGTCCAGCATGCCGTCGTCCAGGTTGACATCGAGGATTTGTGCGCCGCCCTGCACCTGATCCAGTGCCACCGACAGGGCATCTTCGTACTTTTCCTCGCGGATGAGTCGGGCGAACTTGCGGGAACCGCTCACATTGGTGCGCTCGCCGATGTTGATGAAGTTCTTTTCCCTGTCGATTTTCAGGGGTTCCAGTCCGCTCACGGCTGTAATGTGGCGGGCTTCGGGTACCCTGCGGGCGGATTCTTTCCGGGCGATCCCGGCAATTTTACGGATGTGTTCGGGTGTAGTGCCGCAGCAGCCGCCCACGATGTTCACAAAACGGTTGTGGGTAAAATCGTGGATGTGGCGGCCCATTTCTTCGGGCGTTTCGTCGTATTCTCCAAACTGGTTGGGCAGGCCCGCGTTGGGATACACGCTGACGGGCATGGGGGCGATGCGTGAAAGCTCTTCCAGGTGGGGACGAATTTGCTCTGCACCCAGCGAGCAGTTGAGGCCAACGCTCAGCAGGTCAAGATGATTCACCGAACGGAAAAAGGCTTCCAGGGTTTGCCCCGACAGGGTACGGCCGCTGGCATCGGCGATGGTTCCGGAAACCATCACGGGGATTTTTTCTCCCCTTTCCTCCATCAGTAGCTCGATGGCAAAAAGGGCGGCTTTGGCATTCAGGGTGTCGAAGATGGTTTCCACCAGCAGGATGTCGGCGCCGCCTTCCAGCAGAGCCGATGCCTGTTCATAGTAGTTGTCGCGCAACGCATCGAAAGTGATGTTGCGGAAACCCGGGTCACCCACCTCGGGCGACATGGATGCCGTTTTGTTGGTGGGGCCCATGGCTCCGGCTACAAAACGCGGCTGTTTGGGGTTCTGCGCAGTGAACTTGTCGGCGGCGCGCCGGGCGATGCGGGCGGCTTCGCGATTGATCTCGTAAACGAACTCCTCCATGCCGTAGTCGCTTTGCGAAATGCGCGTACCGTTGAAGGTGTTGGTTTCGATGATGTCGGCACCGGCCTCCAGGTAAGCTTCGTGGATGCTTTGGATGATTTCCGGCCGGGTGAGGTTCAGCAGGTCGTTGTTTCCTTTTTGCAGCTTTTCAACGTCTTTGAAGCGCTCGCCGCGGTAGTCGGCTTCCTCCAGTTTGTAGTGCTGGATCATGGTTCCCATGGCCCCGTCAAGGACGAGGATGCGGGATTGGAGTTCTTTTTTTATGTTGGGGTTCATTATATTTTATTCTTTATCGGGTTCGATCCCCGTCCTGAAGGACGGGGTAACTGATATGCATTCGTATTTTCAAATTTAATTTTTCGGTTCAAACCTCGCCCTGAAGGACGGGTAACGGATTTCTTGCTTGAAATACTCAACTTTAAACTTTGGACTTTAAACTTTTAACTAAAAGTTGTTCAATTTATCATTTCCACGCCAAAGGCGTGGTTAGGTCTTGGCACCTTTTTCCGTCAAGAGCCGGAAAGGTTGCCAGGGCTTCGCAGAGCCTAATCTCTCCACCCTTCTTTATAAATCAAGAATCCCGGAACCGGGGCTGTTGAAATATGGGGCAAAGATATATTTTTATTTTTAATGCAAAACCTATTTCCCGCGGCAGGATTTAGGCTAAATTTTATTTTGATGTGCTACAACCCCTTTATTCGGCTTTAAATGCATAATCTCTTTGGGTACCTTTGTGGCTTCTTTGAGTAACTTTGTGTAACAGCTATTGCACAAAGAGCCACAAAGAAGACT
>JAJRWG010000094.1 GCA_024276895.1 Bacteroidota bacterium | reverse complement strand
TTTTCTTAAATCAGCACAAACCGGTTTTAAGTCTTTATAGCTGACAAAACGGGTGGAATTGCGTACCATATGTACAATGCACCGCTGGACAATGGATTGGGGAAAAACCGCTTCAATGACTGATTTAAACCCCTTCAACCCGTCAACACTGAAAAACAAAACATCTTCTACCCCTCGCTTTTTGATGTCTTCCAATATCAGTCCCCAGTGCCTGGCTCCCTCTGCCTCACTTAAATATAAGCCCAATAAATCCCGCTGCCCATCCACCGTCAGGGCATATGCTGTATAAACAGCTTTACTTGTTATTTGGCCCCCATCACGTACTTTAAAGTGTATGGCATCCAAATAGATAATGGGATAACAGGATGCCAGGGGACGCTGTTGCCAGGTGATGATTTCTTCCCATACACGGTCTGTTATTGAACTTATGGTGCCTGGCTTACTTCCAAACCGTAAAGCTCCTGTAATTGATGACGGACATCCTCAACTGATTGCCCGCAGGCATAAAGACTTAATATGATATGGTCAATGCCTTGCCCTAACTCTCGTTCCCATTTCTTTACTAAAAGGGGATTATAATTGCCTTCACGGTCACGGGGCGTCTGGATTTGAAGGGGGCCAACACGACTCCTGACCGTTTTCCCTGTGTGGCCATTGCGTCGGTTTTGTATCCCTTGATTAGCATCTTCTTCCAAATGGTAATCCATTTCCCCCTCCAGTGAGGCGTTTACCAATGCTTGAAGTAAATCAGTGAAAATCCCGTCTTTCCCTACTATGGGATCTCCAGCATATAGACGGCTGATTACCTCTTCTCTTTTTTTCTCATCAGGTATGAGTTCTTGTAAACCTGGTCGTTTTACTCTTTTTTTCATGTGTCAAAGTTATTTCGTTTTTTATTTGTTATTTTGACACACTTTTTTGAATATACTCCACATATTTTCCTGACCATCGCATGACTATTGCATGACCATCGCATGACCATTGCCTGACCACCGCCTGACTATTTACCCATCACCTTCAACATCTCAGCTACCACATTGGTTGCCCCGTCGTCAATGTCTGTGATGGTGGCGTCGAGCATGTAGCAGGGAGTGGTGAACACCATTTTACCCTCGTCAAAAACCACATCGCCGTGAGAGGTTTCCACGTGGGTTGCTCCCATTGCCTCGATGGCCTGGGCCGTTCCCTTGTCAGTTCCGATGGTTACTTCCACATCTTTCAGAATTTTGGCAATTACAGCCGGCGAGATACACAGCGCACCGACAGGTTTTTTCAATGCTACCATTTGCTTTACGGCCTTTTCCACTTCAGGGTTTACTTTGGCATCGGGACCGTCGAAGGCTACAGTTGAGAGGTTCTTGGCAGCGCCAAAGCCTCCGGGGAAAATCAATGCATCAAAATCTTCAGCATCGAATTCGCTCAGCGGTTTGATGTCACCGCGGGCAATGCGGGCCGACTCAACCAGCAGGTTACGACTTTCGTTCATTTCCTCACCGGTCAGGTGATTGATTACATGGTGTTGGGGAATATCGGGAGCAAAACACTGGTAAGTGGCTCCCTGCCTGGCAATGGCCAACAAGGTGAGTGTGGCTTCGTGGATTTCCGCTCCGTCGTAAACGCCACAACCCGAAAGTACTACTGCAAATTTTTTCATGGTTTTACGTTTTTTAATTTGGTTTCTAAATTACAAATTTACGGCTTTCATCCGTCTGAAAACAAAAAAGCCAAAGCTTTTCCAGTGTCAAACCGATCATCCCAGATTAAAAAAAAGGCCACCCGTACGGGCAGCCTTCGAATTGTTAAAACTCAGGTTAAAACCAACCAAATTTAAAAGTAATATTCGCATTGAACGCATTTAATGCCTTGCTGTCCACAACTATGGTTTGCTCCAGGTTCGTATCGTCAAAGTATTTGTACTGAAGGTTAATGCCATCGGTAAACCTGTAGCTTCCGCCCAGTGCGATTCTTAAAAATTTAGCGATATTGAACTCCACTTCCACGCCCGGTTGAATCATGAAAAAGGTATCGAAATCGTAGTAATCGTAGTTGTAGCCGCCATGCGGGTATCGGTCCCAGCCCCCTGAGGGGTTGGCTGTAACGCCGCCGGCGCCAAAAATAACCGGGAACGAAACGTGTACCGGTTTCATGGGTGCGACGATGGGTTCAACAAGGATACCGCCATAGCCGCCTGCCAGAAAATAATCTTGTGGTGCCGGTGAATTTCCCTTGTAGAAGTCGTTGAAAAAGCCGCTTCCTGCCAGTCCGAGGGCAAAATGGTGGTTCGCGATCCAGGCCACCCGGGCACCCATGTTCACGGCGCTTCTTCCGTCAATCTGTGTCCATCCGATGCTAAAGGCGCCGTAGCCACCGTTGTCAAATCTTCCGCTTGATTCTTTATCTTTCTTGTGAAAGAGCAGTTGCATTTCCTCGTCGTTTCCCTGCGCCTGTACTACTGCAAAAGCAAACAGGGCTGCAATCAGTGTTAAAATTGTTTTTGATTTCATGATATTTAATATTTAGTTATTTATTTCTGAATCTGTACGCGATGCCAAAGCCAAAATCCCAGAAGTTGACCTTCAGTGTCTGAAAAGTCTGAAGTTCGAGAAAGGGTTTGAACTCGACGGAAAGCGTGATGGGAACTTTGTAAAAAGTGTAATCGGTGCCAAAGACTCCATCGATCCCGATCACCGGTCCCGAAACACGGTACTCTTCCCAATAGTAACCCGAAGTATTGCTCCAGCGCCGCGTTTTATCGTAACCATTGATGTAGCCGACGTGGCCACCTCCGCCAAAATAGATCATCCAGTGGGCTTTCCGGGTTTGAATCAGCGGATGGTAGGACTCAAGGAGACCGTAAAGCTGGATGCCGCCGTTCCGAAAACCAAGGGAACCCTCAATGGCCGTACGGTCGTCCTTAATGACTTTACCGCTGAATCCGGAAGTAACGCCCAGACGAATGCCCACCTGCTTTTCGTACACCTGAGCCGACAAGCCCAGGGATAGTAAAATGACAAATAACAATAATTCAGCTTTTTTCATAGACATTTCATTGAGCAGATTTATTGTTTGACCACCGAACCCGATCCGGTAATTGTAACCACAATCTCGGGATCGCCAATGTAAAATACGGAACCGCTTCCCGAAATATTCACATCCAGAAAATCGGTAACATTCAGGTACATATTCCCCGAGCCACTGATGTTTGCCAGGCAATTCTTTTGCACAAAGTTGTAGGCATTGACGTTGCCGGCACCTTCGATAAAAAGCCTTCCGTCTTCCGTTTCGCCGGTAAGATCGATGTTCCCTGCACCTTCGATATGGGTTTCGACGGCAGGGCTGTGCAGTTCAAGAAAAAGATTTCCCGCGCCTTCGATCATGGCAAAAACTGTACTCGCAGTCACCATTCCTCTGATATTGCCCGCTCCGTAGTTTGTTATTCTGAAGTTGTCGCTTTGCAGGCTGTCGAGGGTGAAGTTGCCCGAACCCTCAAGCACAACACTGTTCAGGTAAGGGGTGGTGACGTAAATATTCAAAGGGTAGTTGTTACTAAGGTACTCGCGGGTGTCGATCACCAGCGTATTCCCGTTGACAATGGTTCTGATGTAAGGGATCAGGTTCGATTCGGCTTCTACAATAAGCTGGTAAACCGTGTCGTAGCTCACAAAGACATTGAACTTGCCCTCGCTGACGATTTGGTTGAACGAAACCATGCGGCGCGTTTCAGTCACCACATCGTTGTTTCCGACAAAGCTGCCGCTGTGCTTCCGGCAACCCGTCGACCAGGTTAATCCGGCGCCGACAACAATAAAAATCAAAATGTGTTTCAGTTTCATTGGCACTTTATTGTTTTTGTTACAAAGACAGGCAGATTTAAAGAGGGTTGCAATTTTATTCAATATTTTACGTGTCCTTTTTCAACAAGCCCGTCACTTACGTTTTAACGACAGGCTCCCTGCACGGCTGTCAATTGTTAACGGGATTATGAACGATGCATTGTTTCCCACAACACAATCCACTTTTATGCGCTTCTCGCCGTCTTTTAAATCAGTGGACTCGATGTTGCTAATACTTTTTGAGTAGTAAACATCGGTTTGCTCGTCCACCAGCATTTCCAGCTTGTATTGCTTGTCATCAGTAAAGTGAAGGGTGATATCGGTGTCAACAGATTTCAGGTTGAAAAAGTCAACTTTATCCGAAAACGCCCTGATCTCCACATCACCGTATTTTGTGCTGAGGTCGAACAGTTCATCAATTTCTTCAATGGTAAAGCGTGAAAAATAAGCACTTCCCCTGAGGGTTTTCACCCCGGTTAAAAAATACTTATCCCGTTTGGAATCCACTTCCAGATTGCCGACTGTCCCAAGATGTAACTCCGAAGATTTACTTTGAATTTCAAGATCAGTGCTTTGTTCAAGATAAAGTTCCCCATAGCTGATGTTCAGCCTGCCGCCTTTAATTTCTTTGATGTCGGCATTGCCAAACTCGGTTTTGACAGTGGTGTTGCCAAGCAGCCGGTGTGCTTTCAGATCACCGTTTGACAGCTCGATGACAATTTTTCCGTGATGGTCGGTGGTGTAAATGTTTCCGTACTTATTCACCACTTTGAGGCTTGCACCGGCAGGCAGATAAACGGTGTAGTTGATGGTTGTTTTCGTGCTGCTGCTGAATACCGTTCCGGTGAGGTCCGACACGTCGTTCCAGAAACTGTTGCCGCCGAAAACTGTTTTGGCGATGACGTAGTACTCCGAGTTGTGAAACTCAAAGTCAACCAGGTTGAAAGCCTTGTCAACCCGCGACTGTTTTGCCCCTTTCACCTGTAACTGGATGTCGAAACGGACAGAGTCTTTATCCCACAGCATCAGGTGGATATTTCCGTATTTGTTGGAAATTTCAATTTCCGTATCGCTGCCAACGGGAAACGAACGGCTTAGTTGTTTACTTTTTTCGATGGTCTGTCCCTGCACCCAGGTACCGGACAGTAAACTGAAAAGAAGCACCAAACTAAAAACTGATTTGCTTTGCTTCATCATTATTCTTTTTTATTTCATTTGGCTGCAACTGGTTTAATATATCGTTGAGGATTTCCAGTTTAATCCTGTAATTCCTGATCATGGCCACGATTACTTCTTCGTTGTCGGCATTGTCCCTGAGGTCGTTTTTCAGTTCTGTAAAAGCCCTCTCCAGGTCGAGCAGTTCGTCGTTAATTTCGCTGCGTAAACGGTGATTGTTACTTGTAAGCTGGTAAACTTCCGCTTTGGTTTCTTCAATCTGCGCCGTGTAATAAAATTCGGCTTCAATCAGTCGGCGGTACATGCCTTTTTGATCCTCGCTGTAAGCCGTACTAAGGGGTGCGCCTTGCCGGTTGCTCCGGTTTTGCACAAAATCATGGAAGTAGTACGACGACACGAAAATTAGCACCACTGCCGCAACCCGCAGTCCGATGTTCCGCCAGTTGATGCT
Source organism: Bacteroidota bacterium (assembly GCA_024276895.1). GTDB lineage: Bacteria > Bacteroidota > Bacteroidia > Bacteroidales > F082 > B6-G9. The sequence goes on along the minus strand of JAJRWG010000094.1, from coordinate 3,366 downwards.
TACTTTTTTGGGCTTGCGTATTTCCACCTTTTCCCAAAGTTCCGGTTGGAGTTCCAGGTCGTCGAAAGCCTCCCTGTTGTCAATAATAAATTTTTCCAGTTTATCCGTTTTCATTTTTTCCTCCTTCCAGGATTTCTTTTATTTTTCGTTTTGCCCTCATGTACTGCGATTTGGAATTGGATTCGCTTACATTCAGGATTTGTGCGATCTCCCTGTGGTCGTAGCCTTCGAGCAGATAGAGCGAAAAGATCATCCTGCTGCCGTCGGGCAATTTTTCCATCGCTCGTTTCACGCTTTGCACGTCAGGCGGCCGCTGGCTTTCTTCCTGCTCAACTGTTTGTCCGCCAAAGGGCGCCAGGTCTTCCACAAACTGCAATTCGGCTTTTTTTCTTTTCATCTCATTGATGCAGCGATTCACCACTATTTTCTTGAGCCATGCCCCGAAAGTGGACTCATACCTGTAACTGTCCAGTCGGCGAAATGCCTCCGAAAATGATTCCTGCAGCATGTCTTCAGCCGTTTCGCGATTGTTCATCATCCGGTAGCAGGTGTTCAGCATGGCTTTGGCATAACGGTTATACAGTTCGTATTGTGCCCTGGCATCGCCACGTTTGCTTCGCTCAATGATGTCTTTGTGTATTTCTGAATGCACCGCTACCCTTGTCAATTTCTTTAGTGCAATATTAATGACAATCAAATTAGTGAAGGGTCGCAACCATGGGAAAGTTTATTTTTCGCAGGTGCGGAGTGCTGTTGTATATTAAAAGTATGGGCTGAGCCGGTTCCTTTGTCCCCACACTGCCGTGCATTTGCAATGTTTGCCGATGCAGGCTTTCTACCTGGCAAAATATTTTCTTTTGCGAACTCGACGGCCCGCGGAACAAGCACAGTGTTTTGCTTACAATTGTCTAGACAAGCTGAATGATGGTATTAAAAGTTTTCCATCCCTGTGCTTTACAAAGGAGTATTTTTACCTTATTTTAGCATTTTCAAAAATTATTTTAATCCACAAACACAAACACTATGAAAAAAATTTATTTGTCAATTGCATTGAGCATGCTTGCACTGTTTGGGTTGCAGGCACAAACCACCAATTTCAGTGATGATTTTGAGAGTTACACGGTCGGGGGCAAACTGGCCGACCAGGCCGGTGATCCGTGGACAACCTGGAGCAATGCCCCCGGCGGGTCTGAAGATCCGGTCATCTCGGATGAACAAGCCAATGGAGGCAGCAACAGTACCCATATCGAATCAGGTAACGACTGTGTACTCCTGCTGGGCGACTCAACAACCGGTCGTTACAAAGTGAGTTTTTACATGTACATTCCATCAGGCAAACTGGGTTACTACAACCTGCTGGCTAATTTTGCCGGCTCCAACAGCGAATGGGGGACACAAACGTTTTTTGATGACGGCGGTAACGGCTCCATTGATGCCGGTACCCAGGGAGCAGCCACTTTCACCTTTAACTACGATCAATGGTTTTTGATTGAAAACTACGTTGATCTTGACAACGACTGGGCCGAAATTTTTATCGCAGGCGATTACATGGTCGGCTGGCAATGGACGCTTGGCACCTTTGGTAACGGGGTATCAAACCAGTTGTCGGCAGCCAATTTTTACGCCTGGGACGGCAGCCGTGGCGACAGGGGAACCCCCGGATTTTTTTTCGATGATATTTTGTACGAGTCCATGCCCCTGGGTGATCCGCCAACCAATCTCACGGCTGATGTTGACAACATGGTTGTAAGCCTCGAGTGGAATGCCCCCGGCGAAGGAACACCTGATTCTTACTACGTTTTCCGTGACGGGGAATTGCTGGCCATCCAGGCCGATACAAGCTATCAGGACACCCTGGACAACCCAGGCACTTACACTTACAAAGTGCAGGCTTACTATGCTGCCAACGGACTGTCGCAACCCGCCGGTCCGGTAGATGCGGAAATTGCCGGCGGTACTGATCGTGACCTGGTGCTGGTGGAAATCGGTACCGGCGCCTGGTGCCAGTTTTGTCCCGGTTCGGCCATGGGTGCCGATGACCTGGTTGAAGAAGGCCATCCGGTTGCGGTGATCGAGTACCACAACGGCGATGAGTTTGAAACAGTACAGTCGATGGACAGAATTAACTATTACAACCTTTCAGGCTATCCCACCGCCTGGTTCGACGGAGGGAACACCGTGGTGGGTGGCAGTCAGACCGAAAGCATGTACCCTACTTATGCACCCATTGTGGACTATCGCTCAACCGACCCTTCCTGGTTTGAGTTGCAACTGGAGGTGGAAGTGGCTGAAAGGGTAACCGATTTTAATGTCACCGTAACCGCCACGAAAATTTACGACTATCAGGGCACAAACATGAGTATTCACCTGGTTTTGACCGAGTCGAACATTCCCAGGAACTGGTTTGGCATGACCGAAATGGATTACGTCTGTCGCGAAATGTACCCCGGCTCGGGCGGCACACCCACCGACTTTGAGCTGGATGTACCCGAAACAGTGGACTACCTGGTGAGCGTGCCCTACGAACTGAACAACTGCGAACTGGTTGCCTTTGTGCAGGACGTTGACACCAAAGAAGTGATGCAATCCACAAAAGTTAACCTGGGACAGATTGTCGGCATTGAAGAAATGGGTGAAAAATATACACGCATTTTCCCAAACCCGGCAAGCGGACAAGTTTCGGTGGAATCGGCAAGTGTGCTGAAACACATCAGGATTTTCACCATCAGCGGGCAAAAAGTGTATGAGATGGCGCTGGACCAAAACAAAGTTGATCTGAACATCGGCTTCCTGAACAGTGGGTTATACCTGGTTGAGATGGAAACCGAAAGTGGCCGGTTCATCCGAAAGCTGACCGTGCAGTAAAGACAGCAGCCGGCTCATCACCAAAAGAAAAAGGAGAGGAACCCAATCAAGTCCCCTCTCCTTTTTTTGTTTTCTAAACGGATGGCCCGCAAGCAGCAGTGGCTAACGTACCATCAGCTTTTTTGTTTCCACTTTGTTTCCTTTTTGCAGGCTGACGATATAAAGGCCTGATCCGTATTGAGAAAGGTCGATGACCGAATGGTTGAAGTGCCGTCCCGCGAAAACAGTCTGGCCCATCAGGTTCACCACTTTCAGATCGGCATTGTTCCAGTTTTCACCTGCGGTGACTACCGCTTTTCCGGCAATATTGGTGATTGAAACCTGTTCCCGGACATCTTGGTCCCCGAGGCCGACTGTGCCCCAGTTATCCACTTGCATGTCGTCAACAAAAACACCGTAGCCGGCAAGGCTTTCCACATGCCAGCCGAAGAAAACCAATCCGTCATCTTCAGGAATGTAGAGGGCCTCGCCTTTTAACCAGTCAGGACCGGAAAAATCAAT
>JAJRWG010000093.1 GCA_024276895.1 Bacteroidota bacterium | reverse complement strand
GGCGAAAAGGAAATCATCACAAATATCGGCCGATTAACCTACGATTATCTGGTGCTGGCTATTGGTGCCGGCACCAATTTTTTTGGCCAGAAAAACATCGAGTACAATGCACTTTCCATGAAAACTGCTGCAGATTCCATTTTGATACGCAATACCATACTTGAAAACTTCGAAAGGGCTTTGCTCGAAACCGAGCAGGAGAAGATCAACGAGTTCCTGAACATTGTTTTGGTAGGTGCGGGACCGACAGGTGTTGAGCTGGCAGGCGCACTGGCAGAGATGAAAAACTACATACTTCCCAAGGACTACCCCGAACTTGATCTGAGCGGCATGCGCATAGCACTCTTTGAGGCATCCGACAAGGTTTTGTCGGGAATGTCGGAACAGTCTTCCAACGAAGCATTAAAATATTTGAAAAAACTGGGTGTTGAAGTTCGTCTGGAAACAAGAGTTATTGATACCGATGGCACTTGCGTAAAACTGTCTGACGGCAGCCGCCTGCCGTCCCATACCGTTATTTGGTCGGCCGGCGTAAAAGCAAATCCGGTCAGGGGCCTTTCCAAAGAATCATTTGGCAGAGGCGAGCGCATCAAAGTTGACAGGCAGAACAGGGTACCGGCTTACCGGGATATTTTTGCTCTTGGCGATTTGTGCATCATGGAAACACCCGATTATCCCAACGGACACCCGCAAGTGGCGCAGGTGGCCATCCAGCAGGCCAGGCGACTGGGGGACAACTTAAACAAAATCCGTCAAGGCGGGGATTTAACAGATTTTCAATACCGGGACAAAGGCACGATGGCAACCATCGGCAGAAACCTGGCAGTAGCCGATCTGCCGTTCGGGAAGCTCAAAGGTTTTACGGCATGGATTTTATGGTCCTTCGTACATCTGTTTACAATTGTCGGCGTAAAAAACCGCTTGTTTATTTTCCTGAACTGGTCGTGGAATTATTTCTCGTACGACCAGTCGCTGCGGCTGCTGATCCGCCCGAAAATGCGGCCCCGGCCCTGAATGAAGTAAACCTATCGGTGTCACAACAGTTGACCTGCCAAAGATGAGGAATTAAAAAAAAATTTTACTGCGAAAAAAGTTAGTTTTGAAAATCGTTGAAAACAACAGCCAACAATACAATAATGCAAAAATTTAATTTATGAAGATGAAAATACTTTCAACTACCCAGGTCCTTGATTTGGTTGAGGACAAAAGCTGCAACCTCATCGATGTCCGCCTCGTTGACGCTTACAACGGCTGGAAGCTCAGGGGCGAAGCTCGAGGCGGCCACATCAAGGGCGCCGGGTCGTTGCCTGAAAAATGGACAAAATACATGGACTGGATTGAAATAGTCAGGTCAAAGAATATTTTGCCCGGGCAAAAAATCGTCATTTACGGTTACACAACGGAACAAAGCCGGAAAGTTGCCAACCAGTTTGCAAAAGCCGGCTACAGCGATGTTTCCGTTTACAATGGTTTTGTCGAAGAATGGTCAACCGATCCCGCTTTGCCCATGGAAAAACTGGCACGTTACAGCCGGCTTGTTTACCCTGAATGGGTGAAAACAGTTGCGGCAGGCGGAACCCCGCCGGAGTATAACGGCAGAAAAACCGTCATTTGCCATGCCCACTACCGAAACCGCGATGCCTACCTGAGCGGACACATTCCCGGCGCCATCGACATCGACACCCTGGCCCTGGAGTCGCCCGAAACCTGGAACCGCCGGTCACCGGAAGAGCTCAAAGCAAATCTTGAACAACACGGGATTACGGCCGATACAATGGTCGTTCTTTACGGCAAATACATGCAGCCCGACAACGATGACGAATTCCCCGGCAGTGCAGCCGGGCACATCGGCGCCATCCGCTGTGCTTTTATCATGATGTACGCCGGCGTGAAAGATGTCAGGGTTTTGAACGGCGGTTTTCAGTCGTGGAAAGATGCGGCTTACGAAATCAGTACCGAAGATGTGCCAAAAACAACTATTGAAGATTTTGGTGCTGCCATCCCCCAACAACCGGAACTGGCGGTGGATGTTCCCCAGGCAAAACAAATGCTTGCATCCGAAGATGCAGAGCTGGTTTGTGTAAGAAGCTGGCCCGAGTACATCGGCGAGGTCAGCGGTTACAATTACATCGAGAAAAAGGGGCGCATCCCCGGTGCGATTTTCGGGAATTGCGGTTCGGATGCCTACCACATGGAAAATTACCGCAACGTGGACCACAGCTGCCGGGAGTTTCACGAAATTGAGGCTGTCTGGAAAGACGCCGGCATAACACCCGATAAACACCTGGCATTTTACTGCGGCACCGGATGGCGTGGCAGCGAAGCGTTTTTTAATGCCTGGCTGATGGGCTGGCCCAGGGTTTCGGTATTTGACGGCGGTTGGTTCGAGTGGAGCAACGACCCGGAGAATCCATACGAAACCGGCTTGCCGGAAGTAGTCTAAAAAGCCGTTTAGAACAAAAACCTATTTCACGGTTTTTGTCAGGAAACTGTATCTCAAACGACTAAACCGAAACAAAATTTAAAATTTGAATCAGCATGAAAGCAATCTGGAATGGAAAAACCATCGCCGAAAGCGATAAAACCATCAACATCGAAGGAAACCAATATTTCCCGGTCGAGTCTGTAAACAAAGATTATCTGTACGACAGTAGCACACACACGGTTTGCCACTGGAAAGGCACAGCCTCCTACTACCATATTGTTGTAGATGGCAAGACCAATAAAGACGCCGCCTGGTACTACCCCGACACCTCTGTCCTGGCTGAAAAAATCAAAGGGTACATTGCTTTCTGGAAGGGTGTTCAAATCATCAAATAATAAACCGGGCCGGAAAATTTTCTCCACCTGTAAAAACACAAAACTATGGAAACCTTAAATGACTGGAAACTTCAAACATTTCCTTTTGACGAAAACCTTCATCAGGCATTGATACAACAGCATCATGCTGCACAGTTTGTTGCACTGGCAGGAAAATACCTGATTCCCCAACAGCCTGATGACAGCAACACCAATATGGAATTCCTGCCCGCCGGTGATTTGCTGGCAGGGCACAAGCTGGGCACAGGCGCGCGTGTTGTGCTTCAACTCACTGATCTGAGTGTCGGTGCCCTCAGTGAAGATGCGGTCAGTAAAATCCTGGTTGATCTGAAAGGAAAGACCAAACAACAAGTGTTTGATGAGTTGAAACGGGGTCTTTCGGAACTGGGGGTGGATGTGGCCGCCCTGAAAAATGAACTGCATTACCAAATATCCGCCCACCCGCTTGATGAAGGGGCCGTCTTTACGGTAAATGACCGGCAATATTTTTACGAGAACACCATCCTGAGGTACAATGCCAACAGTGTACTCAATGAAATTGCCGCTGCTGCCGAAAAGGCTGAGCCCGTCAGGGTGTGGCCGCATCATTTTGATACGGGATCGCTCATCCCCGTTTCACACAACGGGAAAGGGGAACTTTCACAATCCATCGGTATCGGCTGGGCCATTTCCGACAGCATGATTGACGAGCCCTACTACTATTTGAGTTTCTGGTCGGAAAAACCGGTTGAAAAACTTAAAGAGCTCCCTCCCCTTGAAACGGGCCGCTGGATGATGCCCGGCTGGAGTGGCGCTGTTTTGAAACATTCTGAAATACTGGAAGCCGGTTCGGCAAATGAGCAGCACGAAATGGTAAAATCGTTCTTTGATTCAGGGATTAAAATTTTATTGGATCGTTTTTAAATCGGGTTAGATGAAATTTTTCGGGACAAAGAACACACGGCACTTCTCCCCGGTAACAGTTTGCTGCTGCCCGAAGATGATTTTTCGGTAAGATTAAGTTATGTGGACTACAACGGCGATGAGGTATTGAAAGCCTGGCAGAAAAAGAAACCGGAGTCAGATAAAGAGAAAGACGACTTTTTCGAAAAATATTGCCCTTTGGTTTCGCAGGGTATAAAAAACATAGAAAGGTATTTTAAACAGGTGAGTGAAGGAAAAATGCCGGTGCATGTTTAAGAAATGAGTGCATCGCCGGCGGTTTACAAACAGCCTTTAGCCATTTGAAAAAGATTGCCTGCATGCTTCCGGGAAGGATAATGCTATCTTTACAGGGTTTGACGCAAACCCCTTACACTAAAAACCATGAATAAATTTAAAATTTACAAACTTTCAGCATTGCCTGACAGGCAACCTCAACATGCCCTTGTAGAAAATGTTGACCTCGTCATTATCAGGTACGACGACCATGTTTCCGTGCTTTACGGCAGATGCCTCCACCGCGGGGCTTTAATGTCTGATGGTCACGTGGATGGTGACAACCTGATTTGCGGGGTTCACG